>JASFGC010000166.1:0-7679 GCA_050123975.1 Syntrophobacterales bacterium
GATGGCAAAATCCGGATGCAAATTGCCGAGAGTTCTGAAGGTTATTTCTCAGTGGTCTGTTGGTGTGGAGGCTCAGGCCCCATAATGGAAAGCAAAAGGATGGCAATCGAGGCGTGGAATGCAAGAGGTCCTGATGACCGAAAACGGGTGCAGTATCCCTTTGACTCTTCAAAGTGCACGAATCCGGTTGGCTTTAGAGGGAACCTGAAGTCAGTGGCTCTCTCTACTATCCTGCAGATCTTGTCAACTGATAACAGAACCGGGGTGCTTCACTTTGAACAGGGCCAGGCAAGCCGAGCCATTTGCCTCAAAGACGGCAAAATTGTTGCGGCGAGCGGCCGAGAGGGACAGCGGCTGGGGCAAATCCTCTATGATAGAGGACTCATTTCCCAAGAACAGTTGGAGGAGGCCCTGGAAAAGACCAAGAAAGAAAAAAAGCGACTCGGAGAGGTGTTACTGGATCTGGGGTACATAAATGAAGACAGCCTGAAAGAATTGATCCGCTACCAGATTCAGGAGGCAGTGTTGGACATCTCCCTTTGGGCGGAGGGGGATTTTGAGTACAGGGATTGTCAGATGGATTTCGACGAAAGAGGTGTCGAAGACATCAGTACCATGAGGATAGTTCTAGAAGCAGCTGCAAGAAAAGATGAGTGCGCTACAGCGTAAGATTATCTCGCCCTTGCAAGCCGATAAAAATCATTTGCCTAGAGTCTAAGCTCGCCCTCAGCAACCTGTTGAACTTTGTCGCAGTCCAGCAAGGTTACCTGATCTCGATCAACCGCCACCACACCGTGCTGCTGGAGCTTTTTAAAGCTCCGGGAGAGAGTCTCGCTGATTGTCCCCAATCTCGCTGCCAGGGCGCTCTTGGTGGTTTCAAGCTGGATGCTGACACCGTCAGTTACTTCCCCGTGTTCATCTTGGGCTCTTGTCAACAGGTGACGGCAAAGCCGAGCGGCAACTTCTCGGAGGGAGAGGTCTTCAATTTTCTGGTTCAAGGACTGTAGGAGGGAAGCCATGGTGGCGATCATGTTGAGGGCCAGCTGAGGGCTACCTTGGATGAGAGTGCGGAAGTCGTTGGCCTCAAAGTAAACAAGTTGGCATGGGCTCATGCATTCCGCGAAGACAGGGTAGGTAAGCCCGGAGAAGGCGGCCGCCTCGGCAAATGTTTGCCGGCTGCGTACAACCCGTAGAATGTATTCTTTTCCATCGGCAGAGACCTTATACAGTTTGATCTTCCCCTTGAGCAGCACGTAGAATCCAGTTGCTCGATCACCGGCAGCAAAAAGAATTTCGCCTTCGTCAATCTGGCGCATCCGAGCAATTCCCAATAATGCAGCCAGATCGTCAGCTTCCAGTTGGGAAAACAAGTCGGCCTTCTTGAGTTCTTCAATCAGTTGATTTTTCTTCATCTCTTGATCGCCCAATCCCTTAGTTCCTGATTCTCTTCTATTTTGATAAACGCCTATGCCTTTAGCTCCACATACTGCGGATACTAGATTGCGATATGCACTTTTTAGTTACTAACCACAGAGACACGGAGACATGTAATTTCAGATTGTTGATTGCAGATTGCAGATTGCGAAATTTCTTAAGATCAAATTTGTTTAAATCTACAATCTCAAATCTAAAATCTAAAATATCCCTTTGTTTCCTCTGTGGTAAATCTTAACTCAGGCTTCCTTAGGCTGCTACAACACGGAGCAAAGTAAGTAGTCGTTTTTGATATTCGGATTTTGTAAAGTGATCATCAGCTTTGAGTAAACCTCGTTTTTCATCTTTGCCGGCGTACCAGTACCGGAGTACCCACACCGCAGCCGGTAACCTTATGGGCGCTGTCATTGCGGACCGATACCTCTAAAAGACCGCTGCTGCCAATCAAGGCAAAAGGGCGCAGAGGAGGCGCTTCTTCATACGTGGCAGGTCCGGTGAGTACCTTCTCGGTAGCAAGGCTGACCTCTAAATCCTGCAACCGTCTCTCAGCCTCTGCGATAGGTATTTCAATATTAGAAATGAGGTTGCCGAAACGATCTACATGAATGATTTCTCCCTCGAGTGTATCCTGATCCTTCAAAAGCAGTCTGCCGGCGAAATGCATTCGATATTGGCTGGCTGGTCCAAGTTTCTCCAGAGGTAGGCCGAGAGACAGGTGTCCGGCTGCTGGGGCAAAAATATCACGGCCATGAAAAGTTGCACTAACCTGCGGCAGTTGATATTCAGGGTTTTCCAGCACCACAACCTGATGAGGTGGATCAGTAGCAAAAACCCAGTCAAATAAACCGTTGTCAGGACCAACAAAAAGGTACCGTTCGGTTGCAGCGGCCAAACCCCGGCGCTCCCCCCCAACCCCAGGATCCACAACTGCCAGGTGTAGTGTGCCTTGCGGGAAATGTCTGTAGGCTGAGGCCAGAATAAAGCCTGCCTCCCTGATGTTTTGCGGGCTTGTCTCGTGGGTGATGTCCACTATAGTGAGTGCCGGGTTAATGCTCAACAGCACCCCTTTGACTGCGGCCACGTATGGGTCGCGGCTGCCAAAGTCTGTGAGTAGAGTTACGATTCCGTTCATGCAAGGTCACTCAGCTGAAGAAAGCGACACGGCGACACGGTGAGGGGGCGACGCGGCGACTTCTAAAAAAGAGGTCTAAATCCGGTGCACAATTATTTTCTCCGCGTCTCCGCGTCCCAGTGTCTCCGTCTCAGTTTGTCCCTAGGTCTTAACATGTCCGTATTCCCCAAATCTTATCTGGCCAATGATTTGAGAAAATGCGCTATGATTTCCAGCGCTTTATCAATATCCGCTGCGTTCACATCCATATGCGTTACGGCGCGGACGGTGGTGGGGCCGAAGGGAATCATCAGCACTCCATCTGCAGCCAGTTTATCTGCAAAAGTGTCTGCATCAACACCGGTGCCAGCCACATCAAAGATGGCAATGTTGGTTACCACTTGTTCGGGCTCAATCTGAATGCCGTCCATGTTGGCAAGTTCGAAAGCAAGTCTCCTGGCGTTTTCATGATCTTCCTCCAACCGCTCCACATGGTGGTCAAGCGCGTAGAGACAAGCCGCAGCCAGAATGCCAACCTGGCGCATACCGCCGCCGAACATTTTGCGAAAGCGCCGGGCTTCGGCTATGAAGTCCACGGAACCGCACAGTACCGAACCCACGGGTGCCCCCAGTCCTTTCGAGAAACAGATGGAAACGGAATCCACCCCACTGGCCAACTCTTTTACCGTGGTTTCCGCAGCGAGAGCAGCATTAAAGAGCCGAGCGCCATCCAGGTGAACTTTCATGTTGTGCTGAGATACCAGTTCAGTTATGGAGGCCGTTCTCTCTACGGTATAGATAGTCCCGCCGCCCCGGTTGTGAGTATTTTCCAGACAAAGAAGTCGCGATGGAGGTTGATGGATGTCCGGAGGTCTGATGGCGGCCGCTATGGCTTCAGGCGACAAGATACCATTGTCTCCTTTCAGACACTGAAATTGGCCGCCGGCGATTACCGCCGTGGCGGCACACTCGTAGTAATAGATATGTGCATCCTGATCAATGAGAATTTCATCGCCTGGTTGAATATGGGTCTTGATGGCTACCTGGTTGGCCATAGTACCCGAGGGCACGAAAAGCCCGGCTCCCTTGCCCAACAGAGATGCCATCTTATCTTGGAGCAGGTTGACCGTGGGGTCCTCACCTAAAACATCGTCACCAACCTCTGCTGTGGCTATGGCCTGTCGCATGGCCTGGCCAGGCATGGTCACCGTGTCACTGCGGAGATCAATCATGTGTCGAGTCCTCAAACTGGTTAAGAAGCGAGTAAGTGCTCGGATGTCGCTGGTTGCGCATCGGGAGGATGTGCTGGAGTAAGGGTCATTTTAGATCTCGGATTTCGGATTTCGGATTGAAAAGAATAGATTTCAAATTGGAACCTTCAGTTTGAAGTCTACAATCCGCATTCCGCATTCCCAAATCCGCAATTGAGTTGCTCCAATATTCCATTAATCCAAGAGCGACCGTTAGATAACCAATAGTTTCGAACTTCTGGCATTGGATTCGTTGCAAGCCACTATGATGTGGCTCCTTTTAGTAGCATAGGGCCAAGTCCCAGTCAATCGACTGAAAAGCCCGTGCTTCTGGTCCGGTTTTTTTACCCATTTTTTACCGGGTAAAAAATGGGTAAATTTTTTCAGCCGGCTTTTTCTTGACATGGAGGGAAAATTCAATTCTTATGGATTGAGCAGTTACAGCTCGTGGGATGGATAATTGCTTAGCGAAGGAGAGGTGGAACATGGCGTATGAGGATATTTTGTTCGAGGTGGAAGAAGGAATTGCCACAATAACCTTCAACCGGCCCGAGGTGCTGAATGCTCTCAAAATGGGCACTCTCGCCGAGGTAGCTGAAGCCATCAAGACAATTGAAGACGATGAAGAGGTCAGGGCGCTTATTTTGACAGGCGCGGGCGACAGGGCCTTTGTGGCCGGAGCTGACATAAAGGAGTTGCAGAAACTGAATCCTGTCTCTGCCAAGCACTTTGCCGTTAAGGGGCAGGAGGCTCTCTTTGCCCTGGAAAGTCTTAGCATTCCCGTGATCGCTTGTGTAAACGGGTTTGCACTTGGCGGTGGCTGCGAGATCGCACTGGCGTGTGATTTTATCTACGCTTCGGAAACGGCACAGCTTGGCCAGCCAGAAATTAATCTGGGTATTATACCCGGTTTTGGCGGCACCCAGCGTCTGCTTCGTTTGGTGGGGCGGGCCCTGGCCAAAGAGCTTTGCCTGACCGGAGTCATGATCAGCGCTCAGGAAGCGAAAGACATGGGGTTGGTGAACAAGGTGTTTCCTCCTGAAGCGCTCATGGAAGAGACCAGGAAGGTTGCATCCCTCATGGCGAGCAAGGGTAGAGTGGCGACTCGAGCAGTCAAGCACGTTATCGATCAGGGAATGAGCCTGGACTTATTTAATGCCTGCGCCCTGGAGATGGAAGCTTTTGCACTCTGTTTCGCCAGTGAAGATGCCGGCGAAGGCTTTGCGGCCTTCCTGGAGAAAAGGAAGCCGAATTTTACAGGATCACTGAAAGGATAGCTAGCAGGAGGCAGCGGGCAGCAAGTGGTCAGAAGTCAGAGGACAGAGGGCATGTCGTTCGTAGTCCGTGGTCAGTTGTCCGTTGCTGAAGAAAGCATGAGTATGGGGGCAGATAAGAATGACGCGGGGACACGGAGACACGGCGAGACGGAGATCTGGAGACATTGCGGATTTCTCCTTCGGAGTCCCACCCTTTGGGTGGGTTCCCAGTTTCTCCTTCGGAGTCCCACCCTTTGGGCGGGTTACCAGTTTCGGATTGCGGATTTAAAAAGACTTAGGGCATGGTGCCTAGTGCATAGTGCCTAGTGCATAGTATGAGTCGCAGTCTGCGTCGGTTACAGGCTCTGTGCTCTCTGTGAGAGATTAACCGAGATGAACCGAATGGGAGAGGAGGCCTTTAACCCTTTTCACCAGGGGAGATGGGGGTGCAGGGTTGCAACTGTCTAGAGGATATGTTAGATAAAAAGTTATAGGGGACTGCAGCAGCACGATTGCTTTGGTAGATACCTTCTGAGACGAGGAAGAGGTTCAGTTCCTTACAACGATTCATGCCAAAGAAAGTTGCGGCTGGGCCCTGAAATAAGGGCTTTTTTTATGTTGAAAGAGAGGTGAGCAGTGGATGGCCGGCTTTGAGAGGGACTCGCTGGAAAGGAAAATCAAAAAGCTGCGAAAGGATTTTCAGAAGAACGTTCAACCAGCGCTTCGGAGACACACATATTATTTGAGTAAGAGTGAACGTCGACGAATCAAACGTAAGAAAGCGATCAAGCGGAGTCAGAGAAGGCAGCGACGTTATCGATCGGCAGCCTAAGGTAAGAACTTTAGGAGAGAGACCAAGGTTAATAGGTTTTGCCATATTTGGCTTCTCCCTGTGGGGGAAGAGCGCATCATTTGTAGCCCGGATGTTTCATGAATCACATGCTGCGGCCGCGGATATAGGCGTCCTTCTGGGCGTCCTCGGGTGTCGCACCCTGCGACGTACCGTTCAGGTACGCCTCAGGTCCAACACCCTGTGGTTACCCAGTGGAACGCCCATCTTATTCGCGCTCGCTGCGCTCCGCTCAGTCCCGCAAGCGGGTTCCCAGTTTCACGGTCTCGCGACTGCAATTCATGAAACATCCGGGCTAGGGGGATTCGGCGCCCCAATTCTGGCGATCTTTTAGGTCGCCATATTTTTTCAATACGTAAAGCGAAGCAAATTTGGGGTTACCGACATATGCTACCAGGGTGTCTTTGAGGTTCTGGCAAAATTGAGTGAGTACGTCTTTGGTCTCCCTTTCATCCACGAAATGTCTCACTTTTTCTTGGGTGAAAACCACTGAGTTGCCATGGGCGGCCACCAGATCTTGGTAGGCTTTTTCACCATCGTCAAGGGTGGAAAAATATTCAAGTGAGATAGTGATTTCCACTCTAGCTAAGAGCGAGACCAGCCATCTGTCGCCAGCCATGCGATGAGATTGGTCCCAGATCTCTAAAATTAAACCGTTTGACAGGGTAATTTTCTCTATCAGTTTTTCGGACATATCGAACACTTTCAACCATTAGTAAAGTGAGGTAATTCCCATATCTGAGAAATTTACCGTAGAAATAGGAAAGCGGCAAGGAGAAACGGGCTCGACAGCAAAGTGGGTCCAAAGGTATGTAGGTAAGCATGGTTGAGGATTTCACAGAAGAGAAAGTCATCAATGTAACCTGGCACGGCCGTGGTGGTCAGGGTGCGGTAACCGCTGCAATGATACTTGCTGAGGCTGCGTATCTTGATGGTTACCAGGGAGTCACTGCGGCGCCATTTTTCGGTGTTGAGCGACGGGGAGCTCCCATTACGGCTACAACCAGGTTTTCAAGGAAACCTATTCGCACGTTAAGTCCAACGGCTCAAGCTGATGTGGTAGTTGTGCTGGATGAAAGACTCTTACAGGCAGTCGACGTGTTGGGCGGCCTGAAACCGGATGGGCTTCTTATCTTAAACGCCAGCAGTCCCCCTGAAAAATTCTGCACTGACCTGGAGATTGCGGTGGCGACCACAGATGCCAACTCTATTGCCAGAGAGGTTGGTCTGGTGGTTGCGGGAACGGTACTGATCAATACTTCTTTGCTTGGGGCTTTTTCCAAGGCTAGTGCTCTTGTTCAGATGAAGAGCCTGGAAAAAGCAATCGGTGAGAATTTCAGCGAACAGGCAGCAAAGATTAACATTCGAGGAGCCCGGCTCACCTACGAAGCAACAAGGCTCAGCCGCGAATGGCAACTATCTTAGCCCGGTGGCACGATAGGCAATTTTAGCCGGTGTAGATCTGCACCTCAGGAGAAAATAAGGAAGTTTTACTATGGCCTCTAAAAAAAACCAGTTCATTTCTGCTTGTGCCACGCTGGCGAAAGGAGAGGCAGGCAACACAGGCGAGTGGAGGGCCAAGCGTCCGATAATTGACCTCAGCAAATGTACTCCCTGTAAGAAGCAGAAAGACATCTGTTATTTGTGCTGGCTTTATTGTCCTGATGGCACGGTGAAAAGGGGAATACCCATTGAGATAGATCTTCAATATTGTAAAGGTTGCGGGGTTTGTGCCCAGGTGTGCCCGACAAAGGCAATCCGGATGGAGGTTGAGGAAG
>JASFGC010000167.1:0-7646 GCA_050123975.1 Syntrophobacterales bacterium
CATGGACAAACCATTCGAGAACGGGCACTGAGTCTTATTAACATTGCTCATCCTAGATTTCGCCAACAGCTCTTGTCGGAAGCCAAGCTCATTCGCTATCTGTATGAGGACCAGATCCTGTCGCCGCCTTCCGGTCAGTATTATCCTGAGGAATGGGAGACTCACCACACCTTCGATCCTGACCTCAAGATCCTCTTTCGCCCTATCAAACCGACGGATGAACGTGCCCTGCAAGAATTCTTCTACTCCCTTCCCGACGAAGACATTTATTATCGTTTTCTCTCGTCCATGAAGGTCTTTCCCCATCGAGATACCCAAGCTATGGCAAACATCGACTATGAAAATGAGATGACAATCGTTGGAGTTGTTGGGGATATTGGCTCGGAAAAGATTACCGCTGTGGGTCGCTATATTCTAGATAACGAATCCAATTTTGCTGAGGTTGATTTTGCGGTGCGATCAGAAATGCAGCACAAGGGCGTGGGAACCTTTTTGGTTCGCTACTTGACTGAGATCGCCCAAAGCAAGGGCGTGTCTGGCTTCATGGCATACGTCTTGGCGGCCAACCGAAAAATGCTAAAAGTCTTCCGCAAAACCGGCTATGAAATCCATAGAAGTTTAGAGGATGGCATCTACGAGATACAATTTCGTTTTGACGAACCAGTTGTTGAGGATAAAGATAGGCAGTAAACAGATTCAAAGCGACGCGGAGACACGGGGACAAGGAGACGCGGCGATTTTACAGCCGGCAGATGGCAGCTAGCAGCAGGCAGCAGGCAGAAATCAGAGTTTAGACGTCAGAAAGCAACCAGCAACGTTTAACATCTCTTACTGTTTACTGTTTACTATTTACTGTTTACCGTTTACCGTTTACTTATTACGATTCTTACGATTTCAACGGATCTTAACTTCTGAAACCAGGTGTAGAATTTCGCCTTCGGAGTAGAAGAATATTTCGTGAGCTATCACCTGGTATCCTTGATCTACCTGCCGCGTTACCGGAACAATTTCAATCTGATCAACATCATGCCAGCGATCTTCGATATGCAGTCGCCCTACAATACCCTGCTCGGTAGTCTGATACGGTATTTTGTATGAGCTGAGTACCCGAGCGACAAATGAATTCTTTTGGCGGGTTACGGTATCTGCCCTCCGTTTTAAAGCGCGGATCTGGCCGTAGTTTTGTGCTGATGCCTGAGGCAAAAGCAAGACAAGCAATGCGAAAAAAACAAGAATGCCAAATAACATGGTTCGCCGCTTCATTGCTGCACCCCTCTTGTTACATATTGGATCATTTCTCAAATGGCAATTCAGATCGCGGCTGAAAGCCGCTCCCACAGAAGAATCTAACAATTGGTTAGGCCGGTTTAGCCAGTTAAGCCGGTTTTGTCAGTTGTATTTGGCTATCAGCGTTCAGCCCTCAGCTTTCAGCCAAAAAATCAAAAATCCGAAGTCCTAATCTTATATCTAACATCCCACATCTCAAATCCGCATTCCGCAATCTGCTCGCTGCCTGCTGTCTGCTGCCAGCTTTTTTCTGTTAGCCCGGATAATTCACGAATTGGTGTCGCGAGACCGTGAAACTGGGAACCCGCTTGCGGGACTGAGCGGAGCGCAGCGAGCGCGAATTAGATGGGCTTGCCACCGGGCAACCGCAGGATCTCGCATCCGAGGCGTACTTGGATAGTACGTCGCAGGGTGCGGGACCCGAGGACGCCCGGAAGGACGCTTATATCCACGGCCGGAGCAGCCGAGTCGTGAGTTATCCGGGCTGCCCCGGTGGTGGACAGGCATCTGCACCTTCAAGGGTCACCGTTAGGGTGTGGAATGCGTGGTCAACCAGAAGCGAAGTGATTACGGCGGATCCTTCCTGGCGGGTTGAGATTATCTCAATGTAGTGTGGTTTGCCGCTTTCATCTTCAAAGGTAATGCGCTCACCCACCTTAAAGCCACCCTTTCGGAACCATACCTCCGGTGGCAAGAGCCAGGTCTTGCCATACCGAGCCTCGAACTTAAGAAAAGAAACGGTATCGAAGGAGTAGAGCAAATAGAGAGCCAGGTCTTCATTGCTAGCCGATCGGCCGATCTCGTTGTCGAGATTCTCGCGTTCTCTCTCCAGGTCTACATCCCGGGGCTTTGCTATGCCTCCTTCTTCCGCTATGACTTGATGCCACTTTTTTCCGTCTGATCGCTGATATTCAAGCACCTTTTGGCAAATCCATTCTTGAGGATCATAGAAAGGTAGCGGCCCGTACCTGCCCATGATGAGGTTTTTCAGATCCAGTGAAGGTCGTTCGTACTTGCCGTAAAGCACATTGTTAACCGCCGTGGTCCAGAGTATCTGTGATCCCGGGGTCACCGACCACCAGTTTCCAAGCTCGATCTGCACCCGGCCCATCTCTTCCAGAATCTCGGGCATCCGATCAAGGAAGCCACCTTTATCTGCTTGCTCGAAGGTACTGCCGGCCGCACCTCCAGTGAGCTTGTAGGAAGCCACAGTTGGGTCATGCCCACGAAAAAGATTCTCAAATGGCTCATAGATCCTTCGCTCTACCCGCAAAACATCCGATGTCTGAACCAGCGCTTGAATATCAATTCCGATGGCCTTCTTGCCGTAGTCCTCAAGATTGTGGATCAGTGTGAGTGCGGGAGCCTGACCATATACCGCACCTAAGCCATGGTCTGCTACATCGCAGATCTTGACCCCTGCTACCACAGAGGCAATCATCCGTCCTATATCGTTGCCATCAGTATTGCAGCCGTGATAGTGCAATACTACGTCGGGGCAGGATGTAGTAATTGCCTTTACCAACTGGCCTAACCGTTTAGGGGTTCCCAGCCCTGAATGATTCTTAATGGAAATGATCACATCTGGCCCGGTCACATTCAATATTTCTTTTACTTTTTCCACATAATACTCATCTGTATGCTCCTTGCCGGTACTGAAACAAATACTGGGCATAAGTATCCGCCCTGCTCGCTGAACCTCCTCAAAAATTGGAATCATATTGGGGACATGATTTAAAAAATCGTAAACCCGCCAGACATCGATATATTTAGCGAACTCCTTCACCGTAAACCGAATGACGTTTTCAGGATAATGCCGGTAGCCAAACATACTCGCCCCACGACATACGGCTTGTAGCAGTGTTTTGGGCATGGCCTTCCGCGCAATCCGTAGCCTTTCAAAAGGATTCACCTGTTTGCGCATCAGGTCCACATGTGGGGAAGCACCGCCACTCACCTCAACAGAAAAAAACCCGGTTGCATCTCGATAAGGAGCCACCCGTACAGTGGTCATGGGCATCAATCTATTCTTGAAGTCAGATTGCGACACATCGCGCTCGTTGTTGCACAGGTAGTATCCATCGGCATCCCGCAACACGCCCAGGATTTCCTCGGCACTCATTTCTGTTGTAATTCTGCCTTCCATTTCGTGAATCTCCATTAACAATTGCTACTTAAAAGATCTAAAAAAATCCGAAATCCGAATATCGAAACTGGGGCCCCGCCCCATTGGGTGGGGACTCCGCAGGAGAAATCCGAAACAAATCCTAATTTCCAAAATCCAAATGACCGAAACAGTAGAAAAGTCCTTTAAAGTAGTTCCGTTTTGAACATTTGAGCATTCGTATTTTGAATTTGCCCTTCGACCAGGCTCAGGGTGGTGAGCTTGTCGAACCATTTCGTGCTTCGAATTTCTAATTTCGTGCTTCCGCGCGTAGCGCGGCCTATTCCGCATGCGGGTTGTAGCCGTATGCATTGATCTCGGCAATGAGACGCGCTATCTTTTCCATTTCCCGTTCTTCTTCCAGGTAATCCACCAAATGAGGATGGGTATCAATGTAAGATGTGTCAAATTTCATCTGAATAAAATCTGGCTCCTGCAAGATTTGCTGAAAATAGGGAATGGTGGTTTTGACCCCGATAATAACGAATCCATCCAAGGCACGAGCCAGTCGGTCCACTGCCTCCTGCCAGGTGAAACCGTATACTGTCAGCTTTACCAGCATGGAGTCATAGTAACGCGGGATTTCATATCCCTGATAAATGGCCCCGTCCAACCGGACTCCATGCCCCCCAGGAGCTTGGTAGACCTGCACTACCCCTGGACTGGCGAAAAATTCATTCTTGGGATCTTCCGCATTGATCCTCAATTCGATGGCATACCCCCGCTCCACCACCTGGTCCTGGGAGAAGCCGACAGGTTCACCCAGAGCGATCAGTAATTGCTCCCGGACCAGATCAATACCGGTAATCATTTCGGTCACTGTGTGTTCAACCTGGATCCTGGTATTTACTTCCAGAAAGTAAAATGTGCCGTCAGGCTCTACCAAAAATTCAACTGTGCCTGCACTGAGGTAATCAGCGGCTTTGGCCGCTTTTACTGCCGCTGCGCAGATCTCCTCGGCCAATGGCTTTTTCAAAACGGCAGGGGCCATCTCAATCAGTTTCTGGTGACGGCGTTGAATGGAACAGTTGCGCGTCCCCAGATGAACCACATTGCCATATTGATCTGCCAAAACTTGAACTTCCACATGCTGTGGTCGCTGAACACATCTCTCCAGGTAAACCTCGTCGTTACCAAATGACATCAGAGCCTCCGAGCGGGATTGTTTGATACCGGCGAGCAACGCTTTCTCATCATCCACCTGCCGGATGCCGCGACCGCCGCCACCCGCAACCGCCTTTATCATAATGGGGTAGCCATACTCGGCAGCAAAAGCAACTGCTTCCTTCTCTCCCATTGCTCCTTGGGAAAGTGTCTCCGTTGCTGGAATAACTGGAATATCTGACTCAATGGCAAGCCTGCGGGCGACCACTTTACTCCCCAGATTCCGAATAACATCGTGGGGCGGGCCTATGAATACAAGACCCGCATCGTTACAGGCCTTGGAGAAATCCGGATTTTCGGCCAGAAAACCATAGCCGGGATGGATGGCCTCAGCCCCGGCTGTTTTAGCCACCTCAATAATACTGTCGATGTTGAGGTAGTCTTTCCTGGGTCCTGGCCCCACGCAGATAGCCTCGTCACCTTGAGTAATATGGAAACTATCTTTGTCGGTCTCTTCGTAGATGGCCACCGTCTTGATGCCTAACTCTTTTGCCGAACGCATTATGCGCACTGCAATTTCACTCCGGTTTGCCACCAGAATTTTTTCGAACATAAGTTTTTGTTCCATGTTTCCTCCAAGCGTCCGCCTGAGGTACTGTAGATTCCCCGCTATTCAAGAAAATGATCAGCAGATCGAGTACTGGAAATGTAGGTAAGGAAAGGTCGCGGAAACTTTTAACAGATTAACATAAAATCGGTCGTTGGTCATTTCTCATTGCATATTTATCATCTCACATTCGAAATCAGAGAATCCAGAATCCAGAATTGAGGTTTCAGGTTTCAGTGTTCAGGTTTCAGCCGCTGTGTTTTTTTCCCCTGACACCTGAAACCCGACACCTGAAACCCAGAGATCTGGTGCTTAGTGTTTAGTGCTTAGTGTTTAGTTACTGTCCTCTGCCCTCTTCTAAACGTCCCGTTTGACCACCAAACCCGCCTCCCCCACTCCACCCTCTACCTCAAAACGAACCGGCAAGAATTGCTCTATAACCCAGGTGTTGGTGAGCAGATGTTGTGTAATCTTGGAAGTAGTAAATCGGTGCTCCCCAGGAGTGATCGCAAGATAAATGAGGATTTGGTCCGCAAGATAATGGTCCAGAGCTGCCTCGGAATTTAAGAACCGAAACAGAGCATCCGCAGCCTCATCTGCCACCCGCTCAGCACGTTTGCCTCGAGCTCCAAGCGCGGAAAATCCCGCTAGTGACTCCCCACCTTTGACACAGAGAAAAACCAACGACCCAGGGTTCAAGGCGGGGACATCCATTAAACCAATGTCTGCTTCTATACCGGCTTTCTCCAACCGCAGGAGCAGCTGACGCCTTTGTCTGATTCTTATGTGTTCGGGTAGTTGGCTACTCGCTGAAACTCCGGTTACCCGCTTCACCTCAAAAGACTTATCAAAAACAATCGACCCTGAAGGCTTGCAGGACCTGAGACTGGCCTTGATTTCTCCACCCCCCTTTGGGTACCAGCCCCAGCGACTGATCTGAATCTCGGCCCTGAAACCAAACAGGTTTAGAGTAGGAACGAATACCTCCGCAAGATAATGGAACGGCGGGCTCCAAGGCACATGGGTTCCCCCACCGACAATAAGGCTGGATTCTCCCTTAGCCTTCCATAGCGGTGGCAGAATTGCTTGCAAGACCAGGGTAGCAGCACCGGCAGTTGGTATGCGGAACTTATAGGAGCCACCACATATCTCTTTGGGTCGAAAGGTGAGCTCTTGCTTCCCCAACTCAGCACCAGCGACTTTGGCCCCAGACACTGCAGCACAGGCCTGCACTCCCGTAAGGTGCTGCGGCCTCAAGCCCGGTTTCTTTCGCTTTCCACGTATGTTTACCAGTTTAAGAGGTCGACCGGTAATGACCGCCAGTGATAAAGAGGTGCGAAGTATTTGCCCACCACCTTCACCGTACGAGCCATCTATGACTGTATAATCTCGGCCACTCATAACATTTCAAATTGCGGATTGCCAAACTGGGCACCCGCCCGAAGGGTGGGAGTCCGTAGGACAATTGCGAAATTTAAAAACAATTATAGCTTGTACTCGGAAAGGTAACCTTTTCTGCCTCTCCCCACAAGAAACTGTCCTACAGGGGGCCCAAGCTGTCACTGCCAACGGGTCTGGTAACGGCCGTCGAGATTCTTCTTTTGACAGGCCGTTCGACAAGCTCACGGTCCTAAGCGAAGTCGAAGGGGCATCCAGCGTGTTTTGTATATAGTCGGATTCTCCCCAGGACTTGGCAAATCACAGTTGCGAACTATCCTCAAAAATTGTAAAGTGATTTGAATTGTATTATGATACCATCGATTGGCTGTGCGGAATATTTTTCTTATACTACGCGAGGTGAAGAGCCTCATTAATTTGTGGAAAGGAGGAAGTTATGGACAAGTGGGTCTGCCAGATTTGTGGCTACGTATATGATCCAGCCGTTGGTGATGATGAGGGGGGAATTCCCGCCGGAACCTCTTTTGAAGATCTGCCCGATGATTGGACCTGCCCCATATGTGGTGCGGGCAAAGATGACTTTGAGCAGGCCTAAGAACCATTCCTAACTGGTCTTGAAACTTAAAGTTCGGAAGCGGTGACGTCATGAGGACGGGCACCGCTTTTTCATTAGAGGAATAGAAATTCCAAATCACAAATACCTAACTCAGGGTTTCAGGTTTCAGGTGTCAGGGAAGAAAAAAATTAAATACTGAAACCTCAATTCTGGATTCTGACCTCTAATCTCCGTTTCGCCTTTTCTCCGCGCCTGCCCGCCATCGGCTTCGCCTTCAGGCGAGGCGGGCGGGTCCCCGCGTCATCTTGTTGTGCCTAGTGCCTAGTCCTTAGTGCCTAGTTCTCCCCCATGCTCCATGCCCATGCCTTTCTGCATCTCACTTTCCACAAATTGCCGAGATTTCTACCAAGACATCTTTCGGTAATCTCGATACTTCGACCGTTTCTCGTGCAGGAAGAATGTCTGAAAAATACTCGCTGTAGATCGTATTGAACGCAGGAAAATCTTCCATGTTCTTCAAAAAACACGTA
>JASFGC010000168.1:0-7629 GCA_050123975.1 Syntrophobacterales bacterium
ATCGCCGCCTGCCCGCCATGCGAGCAAGGCGAGGCGGGCGGGTCTCCCGATCGGGCAAGAATATAGTTCCCTCTGTGCTCTCCGTGTCTCTGTGGTTAGTAAACAAAAGTGGGTATCGAAATATAGTATCGACAGTATGCGAAGCTAAGCAAACAGACGTTCCTCTGAATTACTCAACTCTCGTTGCCTGCCACCAGGTATTCCCACGTTTGTTCCGTGAACAAATGCCGGGGAAACTGAGAAATAAGTCGTCCGGGCACGGAGAGGGCGCAGCCGATGATTATCGTTTCCGCGACGACAATGACATAACCGGGGCTGGTATCGAAATCACCTTTGATTTCTTTCTTTTCCACCAATTCTCTCAGCTGATCCAGTGTCAACCTGACGATATTCTTGTTGGCATGAGGGCCAAGAAGTTGCAGTGCGGTAGTAGTTGGCTTCAGTTGTGTGTTCACCTGGCGAAGCAGAGGCAAACCAACAGATTGCACCGGCAGTAAAGCCAGATTCATTAATCGATCGTTCTTACTCAACAACCAGACAATACGGCCTCTTCTTAGAAGGTAATGGTTAGCAAAGACTGACTCCTGAATACCGAAGCGGTCTTCTAAGAAGCCCAACACATGACTTCTGTCAGCTTTCTTTAACCACTCTGGCCAGGAAGAATCCCACTGTATCGAGTTGGTGGGGGTAGATGCGCCAACACTGCTTGATGGAGGGCTCATAGGTCTTTTCCTTCCACCGGCTCAGTCCGGGGGTGTGGGGAAAATCCAGGGCGACAGGCTGGATCATTGCCTCCCGGTTTTCCAAGAGAAACTGGATCACGCTTTCATTTTCCTCTGGATTATAGGTGCAGGTGGAATAAACGAGAGTGCCACCTGGATTCAGTAAATCAAACGCTCTCAGGAGAAGGTCCCGCTGCAGTCTGAGTAGCTTTTCGCCAGCTGGGAGAGGTGGCCTGATCGTTCCTTGGGCGCCTGCGCGCAAAGTTCCCTCGGCTGAACACGGCACATCCACCAAAATTCGGTCAAAGGTAAATCGTTTGGGCAAATGTTGGCCGGGATAGCGAACGAGGATGGTATTGGTGACACCCAGCCGTTTTAGATTGGCTCGGAGGGGAATAAGGCGGTTCGGCTTATTGTCGTTCGCAACAATTATTCCCGTATTTTCCATGAGCTGAGCCAGCAGACTCGTCTTGCTCCCCGGGGCGGCACACAGGTCCAGTACCAGATCTCCCGGCTGAGGGTCGAGGGCAAGAGCAGCCAGTACCGACGACAGTGCTTGAGAGTGCAGGTGGCCCAGGGAGAACTCCAGAAGGTGACCAGGCTGGTTCAGGTTTTGGGCGCGGAAAACCATGGTCAAGGGCTCTTCCTGCACCAAAAAGATGCCGCGATGTTCAAGTCGCATGCGGGTTGCGTCCAGATTGGCCTTCAAGGTATTGATACGCAAGTGCATGGGGAGGGGATCGGCTAGCTTGCCGCAGAAGGCAGGGAAACCCGGAATCATCGCAGAGTATGAACGAAAGTACTCTTCAGGAGTTAGATTGGTCATGGGGATTTCTGGACCGGAGATCTTGCTCTTGAGAAGAGTCAGGAGCCAGCCGAAGACTATCTGCAGTGGTTGGCGCCTGCCCCTGGCGCAAACGACCAATCATCCGTAAAACTGCCCCGAGCAAGATGACGACGCTGATCAAGATGATCAAGTTGGAGGAAAAGAAGGTAAGGATGAACTGATAGGGGTGCTCAAGGTCGTAGGCAGCCCGGCATAAAGAGATACCCACAAAAAGAAAGAATATGGACAGTATCGCGCTGGCAGCGGCTACGGTCCACCAGACCAGCGTCCTTACCATATTACACTCCTCTTTGCCTCTCGGTCATCAGCAACAGCGGTTTGGTCCTGTCGTTGCGGCAGAATAAAGTAAAAATTATTGCCGTATTTCTGAGGCTCTACTCCCACTTCACCCCCATGGATCTCAATGATGTGCTTGACAAAGTGCAAGCCGTGGCCCGTGCCGATTTCGAATTCGCTTGCGGGCCTTCTATAGCCCTCATCAAAAAGGCGCTCACCTTCATCAACTTCTATGGGCGTACCAGTGGTGAAGACAGTGAACTTCACTCCATCTACCCCCTGATCGAAATGGTCTTTCAAACGTTTCTTGCCATAGGAGACAAATTTGACCCTATAGCCGTAATCGTCTTGGATCTCCTCGGTATACTTCACGGCATTGGAGAAGAAATTATCATAAACTTGGGCGAGGAGCCCCTTATCGACACCCAGTTCCAGCAGTTCGTCGGGAACTTCGTCCAACCTGTTATCCACTTTGATATCTTTTTGTTTGAACTGGGGCAAATAGCGCGCCAGGGTGGGTTCAATGATTTCCGTGCGAAAGTTGCACCGCTGTTTGCGCAGCACATAGGTACCGTGCTTAAAGTGGTCACGGCGTAGCAAGGTTTCCAGATACAGGCTGGTGCGTTCGTAATGCCTCTCCATCTCTTTTCTTGATTCATCCAGAGCCTCGATGCTGTTTTCCAATGCATGGTAGATTTCTCTCAGCTTTTGGCAGGTCCGATCATCAATCTCTGGACAAAACCCTACCAGTTCACGAACCTTTTCCTGGATCGCAGCCTCCTCTTCGATACGGTTCTTGAGTTTTCTCAAGAACAACCGGTAGTAGAGATTGGGAGAGATTACATTATGATCAATGTCCGCAACCAGTTGGTTTATAAACTTAATATGATGTAGGTTCTGATGGATGAGCTGTTTTTGATGGAGATTGTAGCCGATGCGATTGGTAAATTTCTCCAGGAAAAAACGTTGTTGGTCGCTGATTTTTTCTGCAGGGAATATTTCAAACATACCGAGGATGTCTTTGAGATGCTGAAATGGCAGAAGTTCCCCCACCGCCCTGTTGCCTCGAATGGGGATGACATATGAACTCTCAGTAAAGTAGGGGTCTTCCTGGACCACGACCTCTGGATTACCGGCGGAGGAATCATTCTCGAGACCGTTGGTGCTGGAGCACATCAGACGAACAGTTTCGCCATCTTCATCCAGCAGGTAGAGGCGAGTGTCGAGATCGAAGAATTCTTTGGGTACCAGTGTGCAGACGAGATAGAGATTGTCCAGAGTGGTGTATTCTTGAGCCAGATCAAAAAAGGAGGCAAAGGCCTCTTCCTGAAGGCGCTCGAAGTTGTAGAGGTGATAACTTTCCAACTTTTCTCTTACTCTTGCGCGAACACTTTCCATTTTACTGCTAGGCATTTGACCCCCTTTGTTTAAACATCCAGGGCAAAAATCGCCTCAATTCGTGAGACATACAGGCTAGCCTCATTTATAAAGTTACGAGGGGAGGAATTCAAGCGTAAAAGTGGTTACGCTCTTTGCGTTGGGTGCTTATCTGCAAGGATGCGAGGGCTGCTATTTTCGCTGGCTCGAGCGAGGTATAGGAAGTGTTATTGTGAGGCTGGCTCGCTGGTCGTTGCCGTTCTTCATGACAAGGTTGCCACCATGTTGGCTTATAATCTGCTGAGAAAGAGGGATTCCGATTCCGCCGTCAAAGGCAGGCTCACGGTAAAAAGGGAAAAAAATCTGAGATCCATCGAGAGGTCCGGGATTGAGATGTATGCCATCAATTTCGATAATCACGTACCTGTGATTGAGTCCAGAGGTGATGGTGATTTCACCACCGCCTTCCATTCCCCGTATGGTGGTTCTCATGATGGAACGGAGGCCCTCTTCAACTAGATGTCGATCCAATTCTAACTCAGGTATCTTGTCGCTCAGCCTGGTGATGACCTGAATTCCCATATGATGGAATTCGTGGTTCAGTTCGTTCAGAACCTTAGTAAGGATTGCATTGATATCGGCGGGAGCTGGGTGCAATCTTATGCGTTTGAAGCCTTTCAAAACTCGATTGACAGTCTCTTCCAGCCTGGATACTTCTTTCAAGATAATCTCTAGGTGGGGGCGACTGGGATCATCCGACGTCATTCGTCGATCGAGCAAGCGGGCAAAACCGCCGATGGAGGTCAAGGGGTTCCGGATCTCATGGGCGACGCCCAGAGACATGTCGTTGAGGACCTTTATTCTTTCTGTGAGTATCAACTGATCTTCCAAATGTTTTCTGGCAGTGATGTCAAAGATGAAGCCGTCAATACATTGAATCTCGTTGTTGTGGCTAATGGGGATGGTGTGGTTAATGATGTGACGAACCGTCTGATCACGGTGGATAATTCGGTATTCTAGGGTAAGACTTTTACCCTCTTCAAAGGAGAGTTCTCTACTAAGGCGAACTCGTTGCCGATCTTCGGGATGGATATGGTTGTCCCAGAAAAGGTAGTCTTTTTGGACTTCCTCGTCGCTGTAGCCAAAGACTTTCAGACAGTAAGGGCTGATGTAGAGGGTGCGGAGTTGGTTATCCAAGCTGTAGGCTACAACGGGAGCGTTTTCAAATAAGCGGCGGTATCGTTGCTGGCATTCTTCTGCCTCTGAGGTTGGCTCCAAATCGGTACGGCCGCTGAGGTCGAGACTTGGATGCGGTGGAGATCCCATGAGACTTTTCCTAGAATCGGATCTGTTGACGTGTACAGATATACGAAGATGTTGGTGCTAATAGCGACGGAGTGTAAAATATTTTTCTGCGATTCACAAGAAAAAAATGCAAAATATGTTGAAAAAACCAAATTTTATTATCAACAGAATAATGAACAGGTTTTTAACATTGGTGTGTGGTCTTTTTTCCTCACTCGTCCTTCAGACTCAAACGGAGATCAGTTTTCATACTCTGAATACGCCTATACGTTTAGCTCCGCATACTGTGGATACCAGATTCGATATGCACTTTTATCTGCTAACCACAGAGACACGGAGGGCACAGAGGGAACTATATTCTCGCCCGATCGGGAGACGACGGCGATCGGGCAAGAGATCGCAGCCCTGCGGGCACGATCTAGTAACCCGGTGGTTTCATGTCAAGGGTTGGAGCCAGGCTCAAGAGCTTCCGCCACAGGCGGAGGCTCTTTTCCCTGGCCGTCTTCTCCCGGCCAGGGAAAAAACAACATCCTCTGTGTACTCTGCGCCTCTGTGGTAAATCTTCGATCAGGTTTCATATTCTGAGAGACAAAATCAACCATTTTTTCTGGGATTTGATATGATACGTTTCGTTTCACTCATGATCTTGGTGAACTCTACGCCTAAAACTGCACACTACATTTCCTGAGGAGGTGTACCATGGCCAGCCTCACAAATCTTTTCTCAGAACTAACAGTTGGAAACCTCACGTTGAAAAACCGTCTCACCATGGCGCCGCTCTATCTGGGCTATGCCGGCGAAGGTGGAACGGTGAGTAACCTGTTATTGGATTACTACCGTAACATGGCCCAAAGTGGTGTAGCCATGGTGGTGGTGGAGAATGCCACTGTTGACCACCCCACCGGCAGCGGTTCCCATCGAACCATAAGAGCCGATACAGACGGTAACCTAGAGGGATTGGCACAGCTTGCTGCGACCATAAAGCGAGAAGGGCCTTTGGCATGCCTGCAAATCAACCATGCAGGTCGCTTTGCCGTAACACCGGAACCGGTGGCACCATCCTCTGTGGAGACATTCGGAGGTATCCCCAAAGCCCTGGGCAAGAAGGAGATGCAGGGGCTGGTAGATCGGTTCGCCCATGCTGCTCTGCGAGTGAAGAAAGCCGGATTCGACATGGTGGAACTGCATGGTGGCACCGGTTATCTCCTGGCCCAGTTTGTTTCACCCAGGACCAATAAGAGGGAAGATGAATACGGTGGTTCCCTGGAAAATCGTCAAAGGTTTCCTTTGGAGGTAGTGGCCACCGTAAAGGAAGCAGTCGGGGATTATCCGGTGGGCTATCGATTCTTGGCGGACGAATGGTTGCCCGATGGTCTCAAGCTGGAGGAGTCGACTCGGTTTGCCAAAGCGCTGGCCGCTGCCGGTATAGCCTATATCTCAGTTATGGGTGGAACCTATGAGTCCTTTTTTTTACCAGAAATTGTGGAAAAGTCGAAAAAGAAGGGTTACATGGTTGATTTGGCTGCGGCCGTCAAAAAAAAGGTAACGGTTCCAGTCATAACTGCAGGCAGGATTGACACCGGTGAGGTGGCGGAGCAGGTTATCAGGAGCGGGCAGGCGGATTTAATTGGGCTGGCTCGGGTTTTGTGGACAGATCCCCAATGGCCTGAAAAGGTGAAGCAGGGCAGAGAAAACGAGATCCTGCATTGCGATCCTGAATGTGATACCTGCACTCAATTGGTAATGAAGGGAAAGCCTGCCTTTTGTGTGCGCTGGCCGCACGAGAAGATGCGTATCTGGAAAGATAAGTTTGTATAGGTAGGGCAGAGAAGACCAAACGCACTATGAGCAAAGGTGGTTTTTTCAGGCGAAGCGGTGTTTTGGTCATTGGTTCCGCCTCAGGCGGATCCGTGGTCCGTTGCACAAAAGCGTATAGCGCATAGAGCATAGCGAAAAACCTCAAATGCAAGACCGCTATGCGCTTGGTGTTCTGCGCTTTGCGGCGAACGAAGAGGAGACTGAGAATTATGTCCACTGGTATTTTATCCAACCGAATCTGTCTGATCACCGGCTCGAGTCGCGGGATCGGTCTGGGGGTTGGCCGGGTCTTTGCCGAAAAAGGGGCCAGCGTCATTCTGCATGGAAGAGATGAAAATGTATTGCGGCAATCCTTGGCAGAATTTTCTAAACCACAGAAGCATAGCTATATTGTCGCTGATATGAGTACTCCGGAAGGTGCAGGAGCACTGGCTGCTGCGTTTTTTCGGCTGCACGAAAAACTTGATGTACTTATCCATAGTGCGGGAATTCTTGGCCCCCCTATGATTTCCCTGGCCGAATACCCGGCAGAGAGCTGGAGAGATGTTCTTCACCTTAACCTCACCGCCCCATTTCTCGTCACCCAGGCACTTCTGCCTGCATTGAGAAAAGGTGATTCCCCATCAGTGATTTTTGTTTCCAGCGGAGTAGGTTACCAGGGTCGGGCAGGCTGGGGTGCATACTCGGTGAGCAAGTTTGGCGTGGAGGGTCTCAACCAGGTATGGGCTGATGAGTTGGAGGCGGAGTCCATAAGAGTAAACGCAGTAAACCCAGGGGGAACACGAACCCAGATGAGAGCTGCGGCATATCCCCAAGAGGACCCACAGACTCTGCCAACCCCGGAAGATATAGCACCTGTTTTTGTCTGGCTTGCCAGGGCTGACACTGCAGTTACCGGGCAGAGTTTGGAGGCCAGAGACTGGGTAGGGAGGGATCCAGCCGCCTAACGAGAACTAACAATTTACCACGGAGGCACTGAAAAGTGCTCAGCACTTAAATTCGAAATTGGTCCTCCGGACTCCCCACCTTGCGGGCGGGGCCCCAGTTTCGAAATCCGAAGCACGAAACAAATACAAAATCCGAATTCTCAAATGTTCAAAACATAACTGTCCATAGGGACCAGCCTGGTGTTTCGGTCATTTGAATTTTGGTAATTCTAATTTGTTTCGGATTTCGATATTCGGATTTCGAATTTACACTAGCTCTGTGCCTCTGTGGTGAGATTAAGATATATTTTGCTATTGGAATGAGAGGCTTATGGCGAGAGTTCCTGAGGTTAACTTA
>JASFGC010000169.1:0-7605 GCA_050123975.1 Syntrophobacterales bacterium
AATAGCGAATCTAATGCCTATCATTTTAGCTAGATCTTTATAAAAATCAAGAGAAACTCTAGTAATAAAATGGGATATCTTCATTTGCTCAAGCTCAATCTCCGCCGGCGACACTTCGAGAATACAGGTGTGTTCTTTACGCCTATTTGGAACTTTGCCCACCTCAATCTGGCTAGTGGTGTAGATTGCTAGAGGTGTTTATTATCTGGCTAGATTATGCTATGAAACCATCTATTTGCTATATCTGTGACCAAATTAAATTGATCTGATGGCGGTGTCGGTGTGTATCCCGGTAAATCAGAAGGTCTGATAGCATGAAGCATCATTCCAAAGATAACGATCACACTGTCGCTCCCGCTACAGAGAAGCTCGATTGGAAATTCAAAGTGGCCACGGACGGGGATGTGAATCCAGCTGTTGAAGCACTCAGTGTTCATATGAATGATCCGCAGCGAGCCGCCTTTCGAGATAAATTGCAGCGCTACGTGCGCAATTCAGATCGAGAGCTCATTGTGGCCGTCCACGGCGGGCAGACAATAGGTCTGGTCTGTGTAATTGAGCAGGCTCAGTTGCCCCCCCGCTTTCCCGAACAGAAAGCGAGCCAACTACGAAACTTCGCTTGCGGCACGCAGCTCCTGGTACATCCTTCGTTTCGCAAGCAAGGTGTTGGTGGCAGTCTTCTCACTCGCGCCGAGGTTTGGGCTCACGAACATGGATTGACCGGGTTCTGGATTGTTACCCACCGTAAGGCTGCTTGGTACAGGAGTCATTTCGGCTACCAAGAAATTGGCCGGATTGATGACAAAGGTGTAGAAAAAATCGTCTTGGCAAAGACCTTCGAGTAATCCCAGGTGGTTCTTCCCTTGTTTTCCCTAGACGTTTATAACTTTAGCTCCGCATACCGTGGCTACAAAATTTCAATATGCACTTTTATTTGTTAACCACAGAGACACGGAGAGCACAGAGGGAACTATTTTTCTTGCCCGATCGGGAGACGGCGATCGGGCAAGAGATCGCAGCCCTGCGGGCACGATCTAGTAACCGGGTGGCTTCGGGCCAACGGTTGGATCCAGGCTCAAGAGCTTTCGCCGCAGGCGAGGGCTCTTTTCCCTGGCCGTCATCTCCCGGCCAGGGAAAAAACAACATCCTCTGTGTACTCTGTGCCTCTGTGGTAAATCTTCACTCAGGCTTTCCTAGGCCGCTACCACACTCAATAGAGTAAATAGTCGTTTCCCATGTTAGGGTTTTCCTTCTTTCCTTGATTTTTCTGATGCTTTTCAGCATAAAGGGGTAACAGGAAGGAAGTCCACACCCTATGGTCAACAAAGATTCCAAGATACTTGTCATAGACGACGACGAGTCCATACGCAAAGTGCTCACCCTCACTCTGCAGGATGTCGGCTATCAGGTTTTGGTTGCAGCGGACGGAGAAGGTGGCCTGAAAATCTTTGCTGACGAGCGACCGGACATTACCCTTACCGATCTTCGTATGCCAGGCATGGACGGCATTGCGGTACTAAAGGAGATTAAGGCGCTAGAACCTGATAAAGAGGTGATTGTCATCACCGCATACGCTGATATGGACTTGGCCATTCAGGCTCTGCAGCTTAAAGCCTCCGACTTCATTACCAAGCCCATAAGTACCGCTGCCTTGGAAGTGGCGCTGGAGCGGGCCCAGGAAAGATTGAGCTTGACCCGGGAGCTGCGCGAATACACCAGACTGATTGAAAAGCGTTGGTTGGACACGGCTGAAGAGCTCGCCAAGACGTACCATTTTCAAAAGAATCTTATTGAGAGTTCCATCGACGGCATCATTGGTTATGATCCGGAGGGCACGGTGATCATCTTCAATAAGGCCTCCGAAACGATTCTCGGTTATCCCAAAGAGGTAGTGTTGGGTAAGTTGAGCGTTGATCACTTCTTTCCTCCTGGGCAGTATGATGAGTTGAAAGAGAAGCTCTACAGCAGTGAGTACGGCGGCACTTACCGACTTGCGCTCTATGAAACAAGCCTGGTAGCCATATCAGGCCAGCTCATCCCGGCCCAATTCTCTGGGGCAGTTCTGCATGAAGGCGAGGAAGAGCTGGGCTCTGTGGCTTTCTTCCGGGACCTCAGAGAAATTCGTCGTCTGGAGCAACAATTTGCTGATCAGGAACGTTTACTCCATCAAGACAAAATGATCTCACTTGGAAGGTTGGCGGCCAGTGTGGTGCACGAGATCAATAATCCCCTGGCGGGTGTTCTCAACTATGCCCGGCTTATGCTCAAGATTATGAGAAAAGGACCCATCACCGAAGACTACCAGGAAAAGTTCTCGAGTTATTTGAACCTCATGGAAAATGAGACCAACCGATGTTCCCAGATCGTCTCCAATCTCCTGGCCTTCTCTCGCAAGTCGGAGTTGGAGTTTGTCGAGGTGAGAGTCAATGAACTGGTTGAGAAATGTTTGATGCTCAGTGGTCACAAACTCCGGCTCTCTAACATAAGTGTGGTGAGCACATTACAGGCAGGATTGCCGAAAATTAGAGGTGACTACAACCAGATTCAGCAGTGCATCATCAATCTCATCTTCAATTCCATCGACGCCATGCCCGAGGGAGGGAAACTGTCGGTGAAAACATCCCATAGTCCCGGTGATCGCAGTGTCTTCATTCGCGTGACCGATACTGGTTGTGGCATCAGCAAAGAAGATCTACCCCACATATTTGAACCCTTTTTTACTACCAAGAGTGAAGGCCAGGGCCTGGGTCTTGGGTTGTCTATGGTGGACGGAATTGTGGAACGTCACAAGGGTAATATTGATGTAATAAGTGAGGTTGGAAAGGGCGCCACCTTTACCATCAAACTACCGGCTAAGAATTAGTTTTTACTAGTTTTTGCAGAGGGGACACAAAGCTCACCAGGGAAATGGAGTAATGGAGTGTTGGAGTATTGGAGTAATTGGATTGCAGATCATATCCGGGTCAGATTAGTGTCGTTGGAATATCTTTGAGAGCGAAAATTTCACGTGTACCTGCCTGATTTGATAGAGGTAGAAAAGATAAAAGGCAAGGAGCAAGAACAGAGAGTCGCGAAAAAGGGTAAGGATGGTGATCGGATCGCTGCTTTGGGTGATAAAGCAGCCACAGTGAACGTCCAGACCCCGGGCCAGGTTAATACCAAGGGCCCCAATAAAAACTACCATCAGGCCGCTTAATATCAAAATACTTCCCTCCATCCACAGACCCAACACCAGCAAACTACCACTTAACAGCTCCAACCACGGCAACAAAATGGCCACCAGGTTTACTGTCACGTCCGGCAAGAGTTGGTAGTTATAGACAGCCTCGGCAAAAAGATCAGGATGCCTAATTTTATCCAAACTGGCATAAATGAAGACACTTCCTAGGACGATCCTCAGTACAGAGGCAGTGATGGGATGAGTCAAATAGGAAACTGTCTGCCGATCTTCGCCCATGAATAACATCCACCGAGATTTCAGTGTTCAGGTGTCAGGTCTTATCCTCTCTTTTTCTTTTTCCTGACACCTGAAACCTGAAACCCGACACCTGAGGCCTTGGTGTTTGGTGCTTGAGATTTGATATTTTTCATTACTCCATTACTTCAGGTCTACCGTGCCTCGTGCTTAGTGCCTAGTTCTTAGTCCTTAGTTCTTAGTTCCTACCGCCAACCACTGGCAGTCCAGCTCCTTGCCATTGCAGGATGCCTCCGGTAAAAATCTCTACATACTCCAGGCCGGCAAGAAGCAATTTTTCCGTTAGTTCCACGCTCATCTCGCAGTTGGCACTATCACAATAAGTGATTACTCGCGGTGCTGACCGTATCTGCTTCTCTAACCTGGGAAAAACCGAATCAAAGTCTCCTACTGGAAGACTCACCGCTCCTGGGATGTGCCCCTGCTCGAAAAATTCCGGATCGCGAGCGTCCACTAAAAGAACATTACCACTCCTGTGTGCCTCTTTGACCTGCTTGAGCGACACCGCCGGCAATCCCCCTGTCAGCTGCTCGTTGAGCACTTTTTCCTGCCACCGTTCTATCAGGGGAATCCCCTCTGCCCGGAACGCATTCACACCAATGCCGAGGGCTCCAGATATGATGATAATTCCGATTGACTGCAGGAGAGAACGTTTCATATGGCTTATGGGTGGACAACGATCGATTTGTCTTGTTCTTCGGTAATCCGGCCAACATGGGCGGCTGCCGGGGTTTTCAGTTCCTGCAACCGGGCTATCAGCTGCTCTGTCTTCTCTGGGGATACAGCAATGAGCAACCCGCCAGCGGTCTGAGGATCGGCCAGCATCAGGGACATTTCCTGACCCAACCCATCCTCGTAGCGAAGGTGCGGCTTGACATACTGTAAGTTGGCGTGGGTGGCAGCAGGGATCTTGCCTTTGCGGACAAATTCCCATGCTTCTTCTAGGGTGGGAACATTACCGGAAAAAATCTCAGCACTCACCTTGCTGGCCCGGGTCACCTCCAGAAGATGTCCCAGAAGACCAAATCCGGTGACGTCAGTAGCAGCGTGGACTCCAACCTCTCTCATGGCCTGGGCTGCGTCTTTATTCAAAGTAGCCATGAGCGCCGTGGCCTTTTTGATAAGAGATTCCTTGGCAATTCGGCGCTGAATGGCTGAAGAGATCGCTCCTACTCCCAGAGGCTTTGTAAGCACCAAATCATCGCCAGGCCTGGCGTTTCCGTTGGTGCGAATCTGGTCTATCTCAGCATAGGCAGTAACCACCAAGCCATATTTCAGTTCGCCGTCCTCAATGGTATGGCCACCCAGCACGGAAATACCCGCCTCTTTGGCTTTGTCAGTACCGCCGCGGAGAATATCCGACATGACGCTGAGCGGCAGATCGTGCTGAGGAAAACCCATAATACTGAGGGCAAACAGGGGCTCAGCCCCCATTGCATAGATGTCACTGAGCGAATTGGCCGCGGCAATCTGGCCAAAACTGTAGGGATCATCCACAATGGGTGTAAAGAAATCCACAGACTGCACGATGGCGTGAGTTTCATTCACTCGGTAAACAGCGCAGTCATCAGCGGTATCAGCTGCCACCAGTGCGTTGGGATCCTCAACTGGCGGTAACATTTTGAGAGCTTTGGCCAGATCCTCCGGCCCGATCTTGCAAGCTCAACCGCCTTTTCCTGCAAACCGGGTCAATTGCGGATCGTCAGTGGAGCTCTTCAGGAGAAACCGTTCAATGAGTTGTCTGCCAAAGGCTGCTTTCATTTTGCTTCCTTGAACTTGTCTATTACAACTTCATCACAATCCTAAGATTAACACTAACAACTAATTAATGTAAGCTCTTAAGGATTTTTGGTCAAATAGATAATTACGATTATAACTATGGCACATATAGAAAAATCTAATAGGATAGATAACGAATTTCGGGCTAGAACTTGCGGCTCTTGATAATATTATAGACCAACCAGAGGCCCAGAACTCCCGAGACCAGGTAGCCGATGATGCCCAAGGCAGGAAAACCGAAAAGCAAGGGTTTTACCCCGGTAGTGATGATCATCGAGGAGGCCACAATCAGGGCGGCGATGATGATGCCCAAAGTGAGACGATTGGTAATATTCTCCAGGGTGCTACGCAAGCCAGCCAGATTCGCATGCTGGAATCGAATATTTAGTTCCCCTCTATCAATCTTCTCTGCGATCTGTCTGAGCCTCAGAGGCAACTCCTTCTGGAGTGTGAAGAGAGTGGAAAAGTTGCGACGGAGGTCTCGCCAGAGCACGTGTGGTTTCCAGCGTTCCAGGGCCAATTTTTTTACAAATGGCTCGGCCTCTTCCACTATGTTGAGCTCGGGGTAGAGCTCTCGTGCTGTTCCTTCAGCGGTGATCAAGGCCTTGATCATTATGGCCAGATCTGGCGGCACCCGGAGTTTATTTTCCCTCAGCATGGTGGTGATATCCAGAAGCAGCTGGCCGAGGTTGAGATCTTGAATGGGAAGGCTGTGATAGATATCGAGGATGTCCAGAATCTCCCGCTCCATCCTCCGTTCGGGCCTGCTGCCGTCAGCTCGGGCCAAGTCGAGGAGAATTTCCTGGATTTTCTCGCTATCTTTGTCAACCACTGCATTGATCAAGTCGATTAGTTCATAGCGCATTTTCCGGGTCAGCCGCCCCACCATGCCCCAGTCCATGAGGCAGAAGACATTGTCGTCCAGAATCATCACATTGCCGGGATGCGGGTCGGCATGGAAAAAGCCGTCCTCCAGGACCTGCTTTACAGTTAACCGCAGACCACGCCTCGCAAGGAGCTCCCTATTGAGGTCATGGTCGGGCCCTAGATCCTTCAGCTTGATGCCCTGCACCAGTTCCATGGTAAGGACATGTTCGCTGCAATAATCCTCAAAAAGTCGTGGAATGTAGACTTCCTCAACCTCAGAAAAATTGTTTCGACAGATTTTCATATGGCGAGCTTCACGGGTAAAATCGAGCTCCCGGAGTAAAGTTTTCCTGATCTCTTCCACCAGCTTGGGCAGATCATAGGTCTTACCCCATTCCATACGCTCATGCAGCTGTCCGGCAATGCGACTCAGGATATAGAGATCGGGCTCTATTATCTGGCGTATTTTGGGTCGTTGGACCTTGACTGCCACCACTTCCTTATTTTCCCGGAGGATTGCTCTGTGAACCTGAGACAGTGATGCGGCGGCCAGTGGTTCTTCATCGAAAAAAGAGAAAACCTCGGAAAGGGGACGCTGCAGATTTTTCTCCACCACCTCCCGAATATCCCCGTATTTCACCGGGGCAACTTCATCCTGGAGTTTTCGCAGCTCAAGGATCAGGGGTCTGGGAATGAGATCGGGACGGAGGCTCATTATCTGGCCAAATTTGATATAAGTTGGGCCCAAATCCACCAGCATGTGGCGAATCCGCTCCCAGGTACTCATCTCTCGATCGACCTTGCGGATTTTTTCAAAAATTACTTTTCCCGGCAGGTCCAGCCGCTCGACTACGTCATCAAAGCCGTAGCGAAAAAGGGTTACGACGATGTCCTTAAAACGGCCCAGATGCATTACCGCCTTTATCTCCACAACCTACTCCTCTGTCACTTTCTCCAGCACTGCAAGCCGTTTATCCAGATTCTCCACCTGCTTTTTTAAATCCTGAAACTCTCTCTTACTGCCAATGTCAAAGGTATCCAGTCCTTTGCGCACCGTTTCCGTCATCTTGTCCTGAATATCTTCCCACTGGTGCCTGCCACTTTCCACAAGATCATGTGCCAACCGTTCTGCTTCATCTTTGGAAATCTTCCCCTCATCCACCCAACGTTTGGTCGCCTCCTCCACCTTTTCCTTGGTCACCACGGCGGCACCGAGACTGGCTAACATACTCTTTCGAATCATTTCTAGGACAGACATAAACAAACCTCCTTGTGATGCCGGTACTCAACTGAGCTCCGGCAATTAGTACCTGTGGTCCCCGGAGCAAAACAGCACCAACAAACGCTTAATGTTTGACTATATAATTTAATTCTAGGGACCTCCTCGTGGAAAGTCAAACAAAGGATCTGTCAGGAACCAACTATGCCATTGAGACTTCTTATATTTAGAGAAACTCGAATTCTCTTTGACTTGAACTGGACCA
>JASFGC010000170.1:0-7586 GCA_050123975.1 Syntrophobacterales bacterium
TGCTAATATCTCTCTCGCCGTGCCCCGTGAGAAAGTAAACCGTTCTCTGCTGCTCCTGAGTCAGCTTCAGGATAGCATTGGTAATGGTTTCTTCATCTGCTGTGGGTATGGTCTGAGTCTTACCGAAACCTTCCAATACCAGAGTCCCATAAGTGCGAATCTGATAATGTTTTGCCAGACCGGGATCCCGATCGGGATCGATGAACTGATAGTTGATCTTCTTTGAATAGTATCGATAGGTCTCCAGTAAATCGCGAGTTTGCTCCCGATTGGGGTCGGCTTCCTGATAAAAACCTTTGATGCTGATGTCGTTTGTCAGTGACCTCACGATTTTTTGTGACTGATCTGAGATGCTGTAGCGTTTGCCTTCGGTGAGGTCCACCCTTATTGGATGACGCTGAACTATAAGGGCCACCAAGACCAAAATACCCAAAAAGGCAATAAAGCCCAAGGCGGTATTGGACAGAAGAGTAAGCTTGCCAGGCTTCTTAGTCATTGCCGACTACCCCCTCCAGTGACGAGATTCCAGGATTCGAAGAGTGGTAAACAAAAAAAACACAGTGAAAAGCAGATAGAAAAACACATCCCGGGAATCCAAGATTCCCCGGGCAAAGTTGTCGAAATGAGTGAGTAGGGAGAGATATTTAAGAAAACTTCCCAGGGTGGGGCCCACCAGGGTTTCGGCCCAACCGATGATCCACAGCAGCAGCAAGGCTCCAAAAGCGAGAGCCGCGGCGATTATCTGATTCTGAGTCAGCGAAGAGGCAAAAAGGCCGAGGCTAACAAAAGCGCTGCAGGTCAGCAGAAGGCCCAGATAGCCACCCATAATGGTGGACCAAGGGGGATTGGCAAAGGCCTCCAGCAAGAACATGGCAGGCAGGGTGGCCGCCAAAAGTAGAGCTAAAACAGAGACGCCGGCGGTAAACTTTCCCAGCACCGCCCCTCGGTCAGAGATTGGGTAGGTAAATAATAGTTCTATGGTGCCGGTCTTTTTCTCTTCGGCGAAAAGCCTCATGGTGACGAGTGGTACCATGAGTAGCAGAACAACACTGATGCTCCCAAAGAACGGCTCAAGTACCATATCCGTGAGGTTGAGCTGTTCAGAGAGGAAGGGATTCCTGCCGGCCTGAAAACTCAAAAGAGAGTAATAGGCAACCGACGAGTAGAAAAAGTACCCGACCAGGGCCAGAAAGATGAAGGCAACCACATAAAAAATCGGTGAAGCGAAAAGCCGGTACAGCTCTTTACGATAGACAACGTAGATGCCTTTCATTCTTGTTCCTCCCCGGCCTCTTCATCGGTTACCAGTTGCATGAAAATGTCCTCCAGGCTCAAGTCCTGCAGCTTGAGCTCTCTGAGTTGCCAGCCGCTCTCCACCACTGTGCGAGCCAGCTCAGGGCGCAAATCCTGGCCACGGCTGGTCTCTATAAGATAGCTGGAATCGCCATTGGTGGGCTTGACCTCCAAAACACCAGCCAGTGCCTCAATCTTCTGCATAATCTCAGCCCTGGGCCCTTTGACCTCGAGATACACGTGCAGGTTTCGCTGTAGTTGAGCAGTGAGGTTTGCCGGGGTGTCAGTCGCAACTATCTGGCCATTATTAATGATGAGGATGCGTTGACAGATCTGACTCACCTCGGGAAGGATATGGCTGCTGAGAATGATGGTGCGCTCAGCACCCAACTTTTTGATCAGGGAGCGAATTTCAACTATCTGGGAGGGGTCCAACCCTATGGTAGGCTCGTCCAGAATAAGGATAGCTGGATCATTGAGGAGTGCCTGGGCGATACCAATACGCTGGCGGTAACCTTTGGACAAATGCCCAATGAGCCGTTCGGCCACCGAGGTAAGGGTGCAGACGTCCATTACCCTTTCGATCTCTTGGCCACTGCGAGAGCGGGAGATCCCCTTGGCGGCTGCCGCAAATGCAAGAAAGCGGCGGGTGGTCATATCCAGGTAGAGGGGCACATTTTCAGGAAGGTAGCCAATCTTGCTCCGCACCTCCAAAGAATGCTGCTGGCAGTCCAGTCCAGCCACCCGAGCTGTTCCTGAGGTGGGTGGCATGAAACAGGTGAGAATTCTCAGAGCTGTGGTCTTGCCTGCTCCATTGGGGCCAAGGAATCCAACGATTTCCCCTTGATCAACCCGAAAGCTTACCTGGCGCAGGGCAACCAACGAGCCGTAGAGTTTGGTCAGGTTGTCCACCTCAATCACTTTGTCGAACCTCCGGTTAGCGCATAGCGCATAGCGCAGAGCGAATCAATTCACATCAAAGAGAAAAAGGGTCTTAGCTCTCTCCTTAAATAGCACCAAATACAAAAAGGCTTCAATAATTACAGAATCAACCGAAAATTATTGAACGCTATGCGCCATGCCCTTTGCGCTCTGCGGTTACATACAAAAATGGCGGTCCGGGGACCACCGAGTAAACCGAATTCCAGTCTCCTCAGCGAGCTACGAGCTGAAACTCGGGTTGCTGAGTAATTTTTTTGGTTCCCACTGAGCTGCCGCAATATTGACAGAGATACTCGTGGAGTTCACCGTCAGGGAGAAAAAGGAGAAGTCTTTGCCGAACCGGTGTTGCCTGGCGGCATTTGGAGCAGAATAGAGCAGTGGCCTGAAGCTCATCGAACTGTTTATGCTGATCCTGCCAAACGTTCATGGTAAAAGTTCCTTGTTGACATCAGCCGTGGTTCGAGTCGGGTCAGCAGGTCTTAATGCTTGTGTTTGGACTTGGACCGTTTCTCCTTATCCCCCCAACTCCAGAATTTGAAAGGCTTCTGTGAGGATTTCTTGCCGTTTTCGATCTCGGCAAATTCTCGTAGAAGCTCCTCCTGACGCTTGTTGAGTTTCACCGGTGTCTTGACTTGGATGTCTATCAATAGATCCCCACGGCCATATCCTCGCAGATTGGGTACGCCATCTCCCTTCAAACGGATGATCTCGCCGCTTTGCGTGCCTGGTTGGATTTTTACGCTGCGGCTGCCGTCCAGGGTCGGAATTTCGATGGTATCTCCGATGGCAGCCTGAACCATTGATATGGGAATCTGACAATAGAGTACGTTGCCATCCCGTTCAAAAAATTCGTGTGGTTCCACATGTAGCCGTACGTAGAGGTCTCCGGGGGGGCCTCCACGGTAGCCGCTTTCGCCTTGATCGGGAATACGGAGACGGGTACCGGTGTCAACGCCTGCTGGAACCTTGACCAATACTTTCTTGGTTACTTTCTGTTGCCCGGAACCATTGCAGCTTTGGCATGGATTCGTAATAATCCGGCCTTGTCCACCACAGCGATGGCAGGTTGTGGCGATTCGAAAGAAACCCTGCGACTGCAAAATCTGACCCTGTCCTTGGCACATGGGGCATACTTGCTCATCTGTACCAGGCTCTCGCCCTGTTCCTCCGCACGGTTCACATTTTTCGCTGGTTGGTATCTCAATTTCCTGTTCGGTTCCGAAAACCGCCTCAGCGAAACCGATGCGCATATCGTAAAGGAGATCAGCACCGGGCCGGCTAGTAGTCCTCTGCCCGCTCCTACGGTTGCCAAAACCGAAGAAGTCCTCAAATATGTCTCCGAAAGCAGAAAAGATGTCGTCAAAGCCACCAAAACCAGTAAATCCAGTTCCCTGCAGTCCTTCGTGGCCAAACTGGTCATAGATGTTGCGCTTTTCTGAATCCCGCAGCACTTCGTAGGCCTCAGCCGCCTCCTTGAACTTTTCCTCAGCCTCTTGGTCGCCAGGATTTCGATCCGGGTGGTACTTGAGCGCGAGTTTCCGGTAGGTCTTTTTTATTTCTTCCTCAGAGGCTCGACGATCAACGCCCAGGACCTCATAATAGTCTCGCTTATTCATTTAATTTATTCCTTACATCTATGAAATGGTGGTCCGGCTGAAGCAAGGTTGCAAAATCTGTACACAGCTCTCCGTCGTCTCCTTTAAAATCACACGGAAAGTAATGTTAGCTTTTCAGATTCCTATAATCATCCAGCCTATATTTGTCAATGTTATAGCCAGCCTAGGAGAGCGTGCTGCTGGCTTCAAGAAGAGGAAGGATGTGTTGCTCAGTTCTAGCCCAGATATCGGGGCCTTGCACACAGTGTCCATCCGGAAAATGTTGGCGGAAACTTATTAATGGGCTACTTCTTCCAGGGCGGGAGATTGCAGAAGTTTCTCCACTTGGGCCACTTTTTCAGGATTCTCTGCCTGCTGATAAGCTGAACGAGCAAAGAGAAGCTTACCGAGGTTGAAAGCGTTATCCCCCAATTGTATCCACTCTTGTGGAGGCGGAAATTCTTCCAGGATCTTCGCTAGACGCTGGCAAAGAAAATAATCTCCCTTGGCAACACACTGTTCCTTGAGCTGCATCAACCCTTCCCAATGCTCCGCTTTCTCAAAGAAATCAATAGCATCGGAAAACTGGTCCTCCTGCAAATAGCGTTCGCCCAACTTTACCAGCTCAGATTTATCTGCCTTACCCGAATTGAGCAGGTCGCGTTTTTTCAGGCAACTCAGGAGCTTCTTGCCTGCCAACGCCAATACCTCCGTTAACTCTTTTTCTCTCAGGCTTTTAACATCGAGTACATGTAGCGATACTCATTTAGCCTTATCGTCAGGACTTTCTTCTTGCTCAACTGCTTCTTTACTCGATTCATCCTTCTCTGGGGGGGCGGCTTCCTCTGCGGTCTCCTCGGCAGGGGTGTCGGCTTCAGCAGCCTTAGGAGAGTCCTCCAAAGCTTGGACAACAACTTCTTCTTGGTCAATTTTGACTATGTTGTCAAAATTGATCTCTCCAGCAGCGATTTCCCTCAGCGCCAGCACGACTTCTTTGTTCTTGGGTGCGTCTACCAACAGGGGTGCTCCTTTGCGGAGCTGAATAACCCGCCTGGCACCAAGATGAACCAGCAAGAAACGATTGTTAACCTTTTCAAGGCAATCTTCAATTGTGACTCGAGCCATAGTTATCCTCCTCGAAACAAGCATTTATAGCCGAGAAGCTCGCTGGAAGCAAGAGAAAAGTGGATTCTAGCTCTCAGCGGTCAGCAATCAGCTATCAGCCAAGAAACAGATTTGTTATGAAGAGCCATCAGTCTGAGAGAAATGAAACTAATCTCGCAGCTTCCCCCCACTCAAGTTAACCAGAATTGCCTTCAGGTGAGCAGCGATTATCCTCATTTCACGTGCAGGTTTACTGAAAGCTGACAGCATATCGCTGAGAGCTAAACAAAAAAGCTCAGGCAATTCGGAAGCTCAATCCCGAACGCCTGAGCCCTATTCTCCGTTGCTGAAATGATCTAATACATGCCTTCCATCCCGCCACCTGGCGGCATTGCCGGCATTGGTTCGTCTTTTTTAGGTTTTTCGGCAACCATGGCTTCCGTAGTCAGGAGTAGTGACGCTACACTGGCAGCGTTCTGCAGGGCAAACCGCACCACTTTAGTAGGATCTATCACCCCTGCTTTGACAAGATCTTCATACTTCTCGGTCTCCGCATTGAAGCCTTGAGCTCCCTTTTCGTTCTTTACCCGGTCAACCACCACCGAGCCCTCATGTCCGGCATTATCAGCGATCTGCCGGACCGGTTCCTCTAGAGCCCGCTTGACGATATTCACACCGAAAGCTTCCTCACCCTCGGCCTTCAACTTCTCCAAGACAGGGGTGCAACGAAGCAGGGCAACGCCGCCACCGGCGACTATACCTTCTTCAACTGCCGCACGGGTGGCGTTCAAAGCATCCTCCACCCGTGCCTTTTTTTCTTTCATCTCAGTTTCTGTGGCAGCCCCAACATTGATCACCGCCACACCGCCAATGAGCTTGGCCAAACGTTCCTGAAGCTTCTCGCGGTCGTAATCAGAAGTGGTCTCTTCAACTTGAGCTCGGATCTGTTTTACTCGGCCCTCAATGGCATCCCGGGTTCCACCACCATCCACGATAGTGGTGTTGTCCTTGTCAATCCGCACTGTTTTGGCCGAACCTAGATCATTGACAGTGACACTCTCGAGCTTGATGCCCAAGTCCTCTGAAATCACCTGACCACCAGTGAGAATGGCAACATCTTCCAGCATGGCCTTGCGCCGATCGCCAAAACCAGGGGCCTTCACCGCACACACCTTCAAGGTCCCACGCAGCTTGTTTACCACCAGTGTAGCCAACGCCTCTCCCTCAACATCCTCGGCAATGATCAAGAGGGGCTTGCCCATCTTGGCAACCTGCTCGAGAACAGGGAGCAGGTCCTGCATAGTGCTGATCTTCTTCTCGTGGGTGAGAATGTAGGGCTCTTCCAGCACCACTTCCATGCGTTCGGGGTCGGTGACAAAGTAGGGCGAGGTGTAACCACGGTCAAACTGCATGCCTTCCACCACCTCCAAGGTAGTCTCCATGGCCTTGGCCTCTTCCACCGTAATGACGCCCTCTTTGCCAACCTTGTTCATGGCCTCGGCAATGATGTTGCCGATGGTTTCGTCGTTGTTGGCACTGATGGTTCCAACCTGAGCGATTTCTGTCTGGTCCTTGGTGGGCTTGCTCAACTTCTCGAGTTGCTCAACCGTTGCAACAACAGCCTTTTCAATGCCACGTTTGAGAGCCATGGGATTGTGTCCCGCTGCCACCAGCTTGGAGCCTTCATGATAGATTGACTGTGCCAGGATGGTGGCTGTGGTGGTGCCGTCGCCGGCCACATCCGAGGTCTTGCTGGCCACCTCTTTCACCATCTGGGCGCCCATGTTCTCGAACTTGTCCTCGAGCTCGATTTCCTTGGCCACCGTCACCCCATCTTTGGTAATGGTGGGGGAACCCCATGATTTCTCCAGGACCACATTGCGACCTTTGGGTCCAAGGGTTACCTTCACGGCATCGGCCAAGGTGTTAACGCCTTTCATGGTCTTTTCCCTGGCCGCGCTGTCGTACTTAATTTCTTTTGCACTCATTGAACTATTCCCTCCTTGTTATCGAGGACGACAGCCTCGAGCTTACTTGATTATGGCAAGTATATCGTCCTCGCGCATGATCAGATGTTCTTCACCATCGATCTTGATTTCCTGGCCCGAATACTTTCCGAAAAGAATCCGGTCGCCTTTCTTTACATCTAGTGGACTGACCTTGCCATTTTCGAGGATTTTTCCCTTGCCAACGGCGATAACCTTCCCCTGTTGAGGTTTTTCCTTGGCAGCGTCCGGGATAATAATCCCGCCGGCAGTTTTTTCCTTCTCCTCGACTCGTTTGACAATAACCCGATCGTGCAGTGGTCTAAACTTCATACAATCACTCTCCTTTTTTATTGGCACTCCCTGGGGGTGCAGTCTGAAGTTGAAACTGTAAAATGTGAGCCCGTAGGTCCTCCTTATTAGCACTCAACGGCAATGAGTGCTAGACATAGGAGAAAATAGTCATTTTGAAAAAAATTTCAAGTACAAAAAATCACTTTTTTGAATTTTTCATGAAAAAATCTTTAAAAAAAAGGTGTCAGGTGTCGGGTGTCAGGTGTCAGGAAAAAGAAACACAGAAGCTGAAACCTGAAACCTGAACACTGAAACCTTGGTCATGGTGATTTGTTATTTGGAATTCTTAATCACTTTGTGGACTACTAAATTT
>JASFGC010000171.1:0-7528 GCA_050123975.1 Syntrophobacterales bacterium
AACAGTGCTGGTGCAAACATACAACCCGGAACACTACGCTATTCGTTTTGCCAGGATGCATGACTATGGCGGGTTTTTCAAAGAGGAGATGGCTTTTCGTCAGGAACTGGACTACCCGCCATACCGCCGACTCATTCTGTTTCACTTGGCGGGCAATGTGGAGGAGAAGACCATAGAGGCTGCGCAAAGGCTTGCGGCTAAATGCCAGGAACTCCTTCAGCAACGGCCTGAGTTTCTTCAGGAATTACAAATGCTTGGCCCCGTGGCTGCTCCCCTGGCCCGCGTCAAAGGCAAACATCGCTGGCACCTGCTGCTCAAGTCGAAAAAGGTGGCTCCCCTTTTGGATATGGGCCGTCAATTGGTAAACTGGGGCTATGGAGAATTCAAAGGATTTGGCGTGAGTTTTACCGCCGATGTGGATCCAATTTCGTTGATTTGAGCTCTGAGCGATCAGCGGTCAGCAGTCAGCATAAAGCATAGGGCATGGAGCAGAGAGCAGATAGAAAATCTGGCATTTGAGTCTTTTCCTACTGGATTCTGGCTACTGTCTACTGACTACTTTTCCTTTGTAACTGATTCGATAAATTACCCCGGCCCTATCGTCGGAAACAAGAAGGGCGCCATCGGGCATCACCAGTACATCCACGGGACGGCCCCAGGCCCGCCCATTGTTCAGCCACCCCTCGGCGAAGACCTCATAGCGAACAGCCCTATTCCCCTCCAACCGCACCAGAGTGATGCGGTAACCTATCGCAACAGAACGATTCCAGGAACCGTGTTCCGCTATAAAAATCTGATTGCGGTACTCGGGTGGAAACAGAGCTCCAGTGTAAAAGCGCATACCAAGAGCAGCCACGTGGGGACCGAGTTGCATGGCCGGTGGAACAAACTCGTTGCACCTGCGCTTAGAGCCATATTCTGGATCAGGAATGGTTCCACCGTGACAGTAGGGGAAGCCGAAGTGCAGCCCCTTGTCCGGTGCTCGATTCAATTCGTCAGGTGGTAAATCATCACCTAGCCAGTCACGACCATTGTCAGTGAACCAGAGTTCCTTGGTAGCAGGATGCCAGTCGAAGCCGACTGTGTTGCGGACCCCGTGGGCAAAGATTTCCAGGTTGCTGCCGTCTGGATTCATCCTCAGTATCGTTGAGTAACGCTCATCTTCCTGCTCGCAAATATTGCACGGTGCCCCAACGGGGATATAAAGATTACCATCTGGTCCAAAGCTGATGAATTTCCAACCGTGGTGTCTATCAGTGGGAAAATCATCTCTGACAATTACGGGTTTGGGCGGATTCTTCAGTCTCTCTTCAATATTATCGAATCTGAGTATCCGGCTGACCTCGGCCACGTAAAGAGAACCGTCACGAAAGGCCACGCCATTGGGCATGTTCAAACCCTTCGCCAGGGTAAAGATCTGGTCAGCTTTGTTGTCGCGGTTTTGATCGACGATGGCGTAGACTTTGCCCGCTTTGCGAGTGGAGACAAAAAGCGTACCCCTTTTTCCCATCGTCATGGAACGAGCATTCTCTACCTTAGCTGCGTAAATATCTATCTGGAATCCGGCTGGCAGTTGGATCTCATTGAGATGCACGCCCTGCCTACCCCGTGCCGGCGCACAGGAAGATAAAGACGGAAGACAGAGCAGCGCAATAATGACAGAGAGCACTAGAGTCGGCTTGTACTTTGAAAGATTCATTGTCAAAAATTCCAAATAACAAATCACAAAATCCAAACAAATCACAATGACCAAAATTCGAAATTCGAAACCTGTCTTATGCTTTGGTCATTGAATATTGGAATTTGAGATTTGTTTGTAATTTCTCCTTCGGAGTCCCCACCCTGCGGGCGGGGCCCCGGTTTGGTGCTTGGGATTTGAGATTTCATATACTCCAATTCTCCAGCAGACTTCCGCATCTAGGAAAGGCCCGCCCTGGGGGCAGTTTACACCACGGTATTCTGGGTCTGGATTTTTTACTCTTTGCTTTTCCCTCGCTGATCGCTGACAGCTGAATGCTGACAGCTACTCTTCACAGCCCTTTCTTTTCAAACCATCTGAAAAGTAGCAGAGCCCCCACAACGAATATGGGAACTATAACCCAGTGGTTCACGCCGAGCACCTGGGGTAATGTAATCTTGCCAAGTTTTCCCCAGGTAAGGAAGGATGTTTTCAAAGCAGGATAAACTTCGGCAAAAACGGCGGCACCAACCAGCATGCCCAGGATGCCCCAGAGCGAATCCCACCTGCCCTCTCCGAGGGCTCCAGCAGAGGTCCCCGGACAGTAACCTAAAAGACCCCAACCGGCACCAAAGATAAGACCACCAATGATATTTGCACCCAGATTGGTGGGTTTCACTGACAGTTTTACCAAACCCAGATCTTTAAGGATGTAAACTCCAACCATGCCAACGAGAACAGTGGAGAGCATGAATTTTACAATGGTCATGTCCATTAACCGCAGGGCGCCAAGTTGTTTGTCATAACGCAGGACCCGGCCTTTTTGCAGTAAGAAGCCAAAGAGAATCCCAGTTACCAGTCCATAGAGGAGTATTTTCATGATCGCTCACCTCCACCATACAGAATTCTGGCCACAAGCAGACCACCAGCAAAAAAACAAACCAGGGCAATGTATCCACTAACAGAGAGCTGAACGGAACCGCTCAGTCCATGGCCACTGGGTCAACCGCCTGCCAACCTGGCCCCGAACATGGCCACTGCCGCTCCCAGAAAGGCGATGATGGCCCGCTTGGTTCGACTGGGTCCGAAACGACTCTCCCACATATCGGGGAGGGCTTGCCAGCGGAAGCTGGCCGAGGTGATGGATGAGATCAGTGATCCCAACAGGATTCCCACAACGAACATCCACTGCCACTCGATTTTGGGTACTTTGCTCTTAAAATATGCTATCTGTGAAACTCGCTCGGGATTGAAGAGTTTTTCGATCAATCCAGCAGAACGAACAAAAGAGGTTGAGGCACCAAAAAACTTTCCAGCCATCCAAACTGACAGTATCAGTACAACACCGCTCAATGCCCCTGCCAGATAGGGACTCCAGCCATCATCCTGTCTTATGTTCATCTTGGCCACCCTCCTTTACCTACTGGATGGGATTCACCATTTCTTCTTCAAGGGGGAATGCAACAGTGGGCTTCCAAATCAGGCTACTTACTATATGATAATATTATTTCATATTATTTTCATACAGATAAGAATGTGAATAGTTTAACATAATGCCTTAGAATAGAACAACATCTTTTTGTCTTTCCACAAAACGGCAGTATCAATATAGGGGACGTTGTTGACAAATTATACAAAATGGTTTATGTTGGTTTTTTCAGTGATCAAATACTGCCAGAGGATGCTATGCCCCGGGGAGCACGACTAGATGCGCCTGGCACGCTACACCATGTGATTGTGCGTGGCATTGAGCGACGTAACATTGTAAAAGACAACCAGGATCGGGACAATTTCGTCTCCCGCCTTGGTACACTGGCGAAAGAAACGGGCACTGCCATCTACGCTTGGGCGCTGATGCGCAATCACGCCCATATCCTGCTACGAAGCGGTGCGGCAGGTCTGCCAACATTGATGCGGCGGCTGCTTTCCGGTTATGCAACATCTTTCAATAGACGGCATCGACGCTACGGTCATCTGTTTCAAAACCGATACAAATCAATCGTTTGTGAGGAAGACCCGTATTTCAACGAACTGGTCCGCTACATTCATCTGAACCCCCTGCGCGCAAAGCTGGTCGATTCTTTCGGCAGACTGGAGCGCTACAAGTGGTGCGGGCACGCGGTAGTGTTGGGCCGTCGAGACAACGACTGGCAGGACAGTGACTATGTGCTGCAGTGGTTTGGCAACAAGGAAGGTGAGGCTCGCAAGGCATACCGGGAGTTCGTGAACGCAGGGGTTGATCAGGGACGCCGGCCGGAGCTGGTCGGTGGAGGGTTGGTTCGCTCTATGGGCGGGTGGTCGGTTGTGAAGGCCATGCGACGGTCAGGTTTCAGGGAAAAGGGCGATGAGCGCATATTGGGCAGCGGGAAATTTGTCGAGCAACTCCTGGAAGAGGCAACCCTCAAGATCAAGCATCAGATACCCACCCATGACTTGATTGATCGTGCTGAGAAAGAGATACGAACTGTCTGCCAAAGAGAGAATATTGAGGTGGATGCACTGAGATCGCCTAGCCGAAGGCGTCCTGTATCGAGGCTACGAGCACATTTAGCTATGAAGCTGGTACAGGAACTCGGGCTTTCTTTAGCGGAAACCGCCCGGCAATTGGGTCTATCCACCTCCGCCATTGCGCAGATATTGAGAAGAAGTCAATAAGTACATTTTGTCAACAACGTCCCCTATTTAAGTTTTAAGAGTAGGGCGGGTTGGAAGGTTTTCGAATGTGGGGGTATGAAGAAGGGTTCTCTGTTTAGGCACTCCCTAGGCTATATATACATGACCATTATGGTGAGATCTGCTTGGTTTTCCTCAAAGTCCTTCACAAAACCTTGCAGGGAGGCGATCTCGTTGAAACCCAGTTTTCTGAAAATCGTCCGAGCCTCAACAGATGTGGGTGCAATTTCTGCGGTGAGTTGCTCCAAACCGAAGTAGGCTGCTATCTCGATTAACTCTTGAATGAGGCGCGCCGCCAATCCTTTTTGCCGATAGTCCGGGTCGCTGGTGATACGAATTTCTCCCTGATGTTTGGTCCAGCCAATTTGATTGAAATGAATAGTGGCATTGGCCACAATGCGGCCATCATCTAAAGCAAGCACTGGCAGGACAACATCATAGTCCAGATCGTAAATCCAATGTGCAATTACCTCGGGATCGGTTACGTCGTCCTTCAACCCCATCCGGTCTTCGGGGGGCATTCTCAAAAAATATTCGTGCAGTGCCTGCTGGTCTTCTTTTCTGAGAGGCCTCAAGGTCAGTTCGGTCCCATCTTTCAGAGTCGTTCTCTTAGGATATTCGTAAAGAATCATGGAGAGGCAACCTCCTTTTTTCTACGTATTGTTATCCTACAAGTTTATTAGGCATTTTAGCTCACTTTAGGCATTCGTCTAGTAATACCATTCCCGTTCCACTATGCAGGCAATCCCCATGCCGGCTGCCAACCCTACTTTTACATCCCTTCTTTGCATCTCATAAAGAAGCGTTGTTAATATCCTGGCCCCACTGGAGCCCATGGGGTGGCCGAGAGCAATGGCACCTCCATTGACATTTACTATTTCTGGATCAAGGTTCAATTCTCGCAAGGACACAATGGACTGAGCAGCGAAGGTCTCATTTAACTCGACAAGGTCGATTTGCTTGTCAGTACCAGCCCAGACTTTATGGAGAGCGCTTCGGACCGCATAGATGGGACCGTAGCCCATCAGCTCAGGTTCGGACCAGTGGTAATCATAACCAGTGAGCTTGGCCATAGGCTTAATCCCCATCTTGAAGGCCTTTTCTTCACTCATCATTAGAAGAGCTACAGCCCCATCAGCGACCGCCGAGCTGTTCCCTGCGGTTATGGTCCCACCCTTGCCAAAGACGGGCTCCAACTGACCCAAGGTCTCAGGAGAGGCGCCAAATCTGGGATTCTCGTCGGTATCACAAATAATTGGGTCTCCTGCAGGTTGGGTCGCCTTAACGGGCACGATCTCGTCTTTGAAGCGGCCGGAATTTATTGCTGCTTCTGCTTTTTGATGACTCCTTGCGGCGTACGTGTCCTGCTCCTTCCTGCTAATGCCGAACTTTTCCCCAACATCTTCCGAGGTTAAACCCTGCCTGCTATCCCCAAGGGAGCACCAAAGCCCATCTCGGATCATTATGCCGATGGCTCCCTCGAACCCTGTTTCGGCTGGGTCGGTAGCTTGCTGCACTAAGAAGGCTCCCTCGCTCATATTTTCCATGCCCCCAGCGACAACAATTTCCGCGTCACCGGACTTTATCGTCTGAGCAGCCAAAAATATCGCCTTCATGCCTGCGCCGCAAATCTTGCTCACCGTAAATGCGGGGCTATATTGGCTTATCCCAGCACGGACTGCAGCTTGTCCTGCCGGGTTTTTGCCGAGCCGTGCTTCCAGCACGTTACCCATGATCACTTCATCAACCTTATCAGGCCGAATCTTGGCTCTGGCGAGGAGTTCTTTTACCACGATCTCTCCTAGCTCAGCTGCAGGCACCGAGCTTAGCTTGCCCCCGAATTTACCTATGGCAGTGCGAACAGCACTCGCTATTACCACCTCTCGCATAGAAGCTCCTTCGTCTTCGCTATTCCTGGCTTAAGTCCTTCACCAGAATAGCGATGTCTTGGTACTCATCTTGATGGACATCTTTTACGAAATTTTTCAGGGTAGCTACCAGGCTATAGCCATTCTTTTCAAAAACTGTTATCGCATCGGTCTGCGAAGCAATGGCCCTGGCGCAGAGCTTATCCAGGCCGGCGGCGCGGGCGATGCTTGAGAGTTCTTCAACCAAGCGAGAGCCCAGGCCAAGCTGCCTAACTTCAGTAGCGATGGTGACCCGGATTTCACCAATATGCTTTCCCCAGCCAGATGTTTGCCTGTGGAGAGTAGCGTTGGCCAGTATCCTCCCTTCATGCTCAGCCAAAATCGGCAGGACCTTATCGTAGTTTATCTCCCGGCACCATTTCTCTACCAGTCGCCGGTCTGTCGGATCGTCTCGCAAGTATCTCAGATCCTTTGCAGGAAGTGAGACAAAAAACCTGTAAAGACCTTCTAGATCATCGCTGATCATTGGCCTCAGAGTACATCTGAAAGCATCCTTCAACAATGCTTCTTTGGGATAGTCTTGCAGCATATTTCCTCCTCGATAGCACCTAAGTCTTAGACGAGGTATGGGCCACGGTTATCTTGGCTACCGTCAATTGGCAGTTTAAATATCATGAGGTTGATAGGGTACAGAAAGAGTTAGCAGGGTTCATTATGGCTGTCAATCATAATAACTGCCACCGTCACGCATTTCAACGTCTAACCTCTGAGAGATTTTTCTAAAGCATAGCAAAGAGCCGCAGCGGATAGAATGCCACGGTGGAAATCTTCCAGGGAGAAACGTTCATTAGGCGAATGGGCGCCGTCATCAGGGCTGCCCCACCCCATAAGCAAGATGCTCTTGCAGCCGAGCATTTCCTGAAAGAGGCCCACAATGGGGATAGAACCACCTTCTCGAATGTATACCGGACTCTTGCCAAATCCGAATTCAATGGCCCTGGCAGCAGCCTGCACAGCAGGTTGGTCGCGTTCTACCAAGACGGGATCTGACCCATGCATTTCTGATATCTGAATTGTAACACCGGGTGGTGCAACGGAGTAGATAAAATTCTTAAAGAGCTCATTGATGGTGGCTGCACGCTGATCCGGCACTAACCTCATGCTTACCTTGGCTCCGGCTTTGGCAGGGATAATAGTTTTTGCTCCCTCGCCTGCGAAACCTCCCCAGATGCCGTTTATATCTAGTGTGGGACGCGCTGTCTTGCGTTCCACAAGAGAGCAGTCAGGTTCACCAACTAATTGGTCAACT
>JASFGC010000172.1:0-7521 GCA_050123975.1 Syntrophobacterales bacterium
CCCAATTCTTATTGCGTCTCGCTTCAGCTCTGGTTTCCAGGAGCCGACAAGTATCTTCATCCAACTCAGGCTCTAAGCATTGCAAAACATTTAACACAGAATCAAGCCGTTCCATAACTGCAAGAGCTGCTTTCTTTTGCTTTTCACTTATAGTGCCATCGGATAGATGCGGATTAAGTTTACGGATAAAACCAAAAACTGCCGCCAGTGCCGATGAGACATTCAGATCATCCCCCATGGCCTGATCAAAGTTCTGCTCAACTTCATAGATGAATTGGTCGATTTCTTCGGCAGCCACGCCGGTAACCACATGTTGTAACCGCTGACTGAATTCATCCAGCCGCTCCAACCCCCGAGCAGCTTCCCGTAAGCGACCCTCGTCATAATGCATAGGTTTGCGGTAATGGGTAGCCAACATCCAATAGCGAATCTGTCTGCCGCTGTAGCCCTCATCTAACAATTGCTGCACCGTCACCCTGTCCTCTCCCTCTCTGGACATTTTTTTGCCGTCCATCAGCACCCGTTCGCAATGGATATAGTAGTTTGCCAGCGGCTTGCCGGTCGCGGCCTGGGCAATGGCAATCTCGTTTTCGTTGTGGGGGAAGAGAAAGTCCAAGCTGCTGATATGGACGTCTATGGTCTCACCCAGTTGCTTCATGGCCAAAGCTACTGTTTCAAGGTGGAGAGATGGCAGCACATTTCCCCAGGAGGTTTTTAGATAGATACCACGCTTCAACTCCGCCAGAGTAGCGCGTCTGAGTAAGGTAAAGTCCCGGGGATTCAGCTTCTCATACGCTTCAAGATCAACCGTTTTTCCGAGTCTGATTTTCTTTAAATCCACCCGAGATAGTCTGCCGTAGTCCGAGAACTTTGAGATGTCAAAATAGATAGACCGCAATTTCTCGTAGGCAAAACCCTTTTCAATTAACCCTTTGCTGATATCTAAAATATCGTCAACATGCTCGCTGGTACGCGGATAGTAAGTGGCCGGCTTTACTCCCAGGACACTCAGATCCCGGTGGCAAATCTCCATGTATTTATCGGCATTAGCGTCAAGATCAGAATCGGTTCGACCTGGTTCCAATATGGCCTTTTCTCCCATATCGGTAATATTGACCACCTGGTTTATCTCAAAACCCTTGTATTCCAGATATCGCCTCAGGAGATCAGCGACCACAGAGCGGCGACTCTCAGTCATATCGAGAGATTCGCCTACAGCCGGCCCGGTGGTAAAAAGGGAGACCTTGCCTTCCGAGATTGGCTTAAAGTCTTCTTTCTGGCGTGAGAAGGTATTGTAAAAGCGGAAATCAGGTTCCAAGAGGGTGGTAAACAAGTTCGTGCTCAGATAGCGTTCACCGCCATCGGGGAGAATTACCACAATGGTTCCTCGTGCCAGATCGCTGGCGATCCGAAGCGCCGCCGCCATGGATGCCCCAGCGCTCATTCCCACAAAAATACCCTCTTCTCTCGCCAATTTCCTCGCGGTCTCGAAGGCCTCTGCGTCCTCTATATGGACAATCTCATCCATGATCTCTTTGTCGAATATGCCCGGCACATAGGATTCCTTCATATTCTTGAGACCTTGAATTTTATGCCCCATATAGGGTTCTACGGCAATGGTCCGGACGTTCTTTTCATACTCCTTCAAGCGTCTGGTGACCCCGATAGCGGTGCCGGTTGTCCCTAAGGTCATGATGACATGAGTCACTTTGCCTTCGGTTTGTTCCCAGATCTCTGTGGCAGTGGTGTAGTAATGTGCTTTCCAATTGTCTTCATTGTTGAACTGATCAGGCATGTAGTAGCGATCAGGAAACCTACGGACTAATTCGTAGACCTTCTCGATAGCGCCATCCGTACCCAGCGCTCCGGAAGTCAAGAGAATTTCTGCGCCCAGGGCTTTCAATATTTTCTGGCGTTCTTGGCTAGCGGTTTCAGGCATTGCCAGAGAGATACGATAACCCTTCACTGCAGCAACCATTGCCATCCCTATGCCGGTATTGCCGCTGGTGGCTTCGATTATGGTCTTCTCGGGAGTCAGTTCGCCTCGCCGTTCAGCTTCCTCTATCATCTGAAGGGCAATGCGGTCTTTGACTGAGCCGCCGGGATTCTGAGACTCCAGCTTGGCGTAGATCTCAACGTTGGGATTGGGATTGAGGCGGCTGACGAGAATCAAAGGAGTGTTGCCGATTAACTGCAAAATATTATCGTAGACATTTCTCATGGTTCATTCCCGAAAAAAACCCTTTGTTTTGCCAGGCTCAGTCAACGGTTGGAATTGAAGCCTTAGAACGTTGAAAAAACATACTAAATAACCGAAATACTGGCAACAACAAATGATCTAACCAATGCGGCCATCAGCAAGACAATCTTTGGCCCAAGCCTCAGGCTCCGGTCCGATACCTTTTTTTTCCTTTTTCCCGGGAAGTTGGCGAGCCACCTTCCCTTGCGTCTCATAAGTGTTTATTATAGCCTTTGATAGTGAATAAAAAACAAGGAGATTCTTATCTCATGCTGATGGATCGGAAAATTTTCGCCTTAGATTTGTCTGTGGAAGCTACCTCGGCATACATTCTCATCTGTACCTTAGCCGAAAGCGGTACGCCGGTTACCATTGAATCGGCAGGGTCATTCTGGAATGATAGCTTGGAGACTCTCACAAGGGCCTTGGAAGAACTCAACCGCCACCGTATAATCTACGAAATACTTGACTCCAACCAAATGCGGCAATATCTTCTCAATCCTTCTGACCGCTGGGAGAAGGCTGAGGAAGAATAGCTCAAAATCACTAGGCCCTAAGTACAGTTTGCATTTCACATTTCGCATTGCGCATCGAGAATCAAGGTCAAAACTTGAGCTCTGTAAATGTAAAATGAGAAATGTTTAATGCGCATTGAGTAATCAACTAGTGCCTAGTACTTGTGTGCCCTGTAAAAACTGTGCCATGCGGGGACAGAGGCCCTATTACTTTATCTTAGCCGCATGTTCTTGCCGGTATATATCGGCAAGCTCAATGTAATGAGAGCTAGAGTGTCTGGCACGCTCCAGTTCCTTTTCTGTGACCTCCCTACGAGGCTCAGCCGGGGCACCCATGGCGAGCGTGCGAGGGGGGATTCGACTTCCTTCAGCCACCACAGAACCTGCAGCGACAATGGCTTCATTACCCACATGACAGCCATCCAGCAGAACAGCGCCCATGCCGATGAGACAGCCGTCTTCAACGGTACAACCGTGAATGATGGCCCGGTGCCCCACTGTAATGCGGTTACCTATGTGCAATGGATACGTTCCACCTGTTACGTGCAGTACGCACTGATCCTGAATGTTGGTCTGGGCTCCAATACGAATGTAATTCACATCAGCACGGACTATGGTACCGAACCAGATGCTTGACTCGGGACCGATAACCACATCGCCGACAATTACAGCTCCTGGAGCAATGTACACACTTGAATCTATGGTTGGCTGAATGCCTTTGAATGAAAGGTTCATCTATTACTCCACTGCCTTCTCTTTCAATTTAAGTTCCCGAGCGATTTCCCTGGCGGTTTCTTCCACAAAAATGTCGAACTCATCTGGAGGTAAGGGCTTTCCGGGTGCGGGCGGTCTTTTCACTCCTGAAGCCTCAATCAGAGTGGGAAAGTTTCTCAATTCAGACTTGGGCACTATCTCATACGCTGCGTCCAGATCATCGGCAAAGTAGCTTTCCTGAAATCCAGCAAATTTAAGTGCGTGCGCCGTTGCATTCAGCACCGCAATCTCCTCTGCAGAGACAGCTCTTTCCTTTCTGGCCCGCAGTAAGCCTGCTAAACATTCACCACCCTGAGTACAGGCAATGTGTCCATTTCGATTGGCAATGAGCTGGCAGTCCATAATTTCCTGTTCGCTAACCTGAACTACAAAAACACTGGGGCTGCTTGCAGCCTGTTCGTATTCTTCCACCAACCTTACAACCCGAGGCATGGATACAGGATTGCCGATCATTGCCGCCTGGGCCACACTTGGTCTTACGGTTACGGGTCTAAATACCCGCTTGTCCGGAGCCGACTCTCGGTAGTAACGGTATACCGGATCGGCATGTTCTGACTGCACCCCAATGATCTTGGGCAGAGTTTCAATCACCCTTAGATCCAGCAGTTTGAGAAATCCTCCCATGATCGCAGTAATATTGCCCGCATTGCCGATGGGAACAACCACTACCTTTTTCTCCAGCTCATAATCAAAGCACTGCGCCACTTCAAAAGAGTATGACTCTTGCCCTTGAATGCGCCAAGCGTTTTTTGAGTTGAGCAAGGCCACATTATACTTCTCTGCCAAATGTTCTACCACTTTCATGCAGTCATCAAATACCCCTGGAATCTCGAACACCCGGGCTCCGCTTCCCAGGGGCTGCGATATTTGCTGTGGTGTGACCTTTTTGTGCGGCAGCAGTACTGCCGATTTGACGATCTTACTCATGTAAGCAGAGTACAGGGCTGCAGCCGCCGAAGTATCACCCGTAGAAGCGCATATCGAGAGCACCTCACTCAACCCTTGTCTGCGAATCAGGTAATTCAAGTAACTGAGAGCGCAGGCCATACCTCGATCTTTGAAGGAGGCACTCGGGTTCTGACCGTCGTTTTTGAAATAGAAATTCAATCCAGCCCACTCCTGCAGCACCTCATTAGCCTGAACAACAGGAGTGTGACCCTCTCCCAGGTATATGATATCTTCCAACGGTATCACCGGAGCGATCAGTTCGTGAAACAGAAATATGCCCTTTAGGGCAGGGTGGTTAAGCATTTTTCTGTGGTCAAAAAGCTGCCGCCAGAATGAACCGCTGTATTGTTTCAACCGTTCCCTCTCACGGTCTTCAATCAGCAAGACGCTCTTGCACTGAGGACAAGTGTAAAGCAACGACTCAATGGAAAAGACCTCCTCGCACTCTAGGCATTTATAGATCAGATCACCCGTAGTTTGAGGAATAAGGTGAGGTCGAATCTCAGCGGGAAAGTCATAAGCTTTCATTGTTGTCTCCATGATGTTGTGTAATTACACCCGTCTGGGGTGTAAAAATAGCAAAGCCGCACCGCATCTTTTATTCTGAGGCATCCTTCCTGTCAAGCTCATTCGAAGCTCCCTGCAGTCCGCCTCAGGCGGACTACGGGGAATGCGCTCGCTCGTGCATTTTCAATGATTGCTTTTGTCTTGAACTATCATCAACAAACACACTATACTGAGTGCACGCCAACATATCAATGGTCACCGGGAAGGAGAACCTGATGATAGACCTGCTTTATATACGCGATGAGGAAACACATCCAGACGGCACAGTCATCTTCGATGAGGGAGGATTCAGCGATTGGGTCTACGTTATCATGGAAGGTCAAGTCAAGGTCAGTAAGAACACACCGAAAGGCAAAGTAACCGTCGCCACGCTGGGGGAGGGAGATTTCATAGGCGAACTTGAATTTTTGGATTTGGGAAAAGAACCTCGCTCGGCAACAGTGGCTGCCGTAGGTCCAGTTAAGTTAGGAGTTCTAGATCGTGACAAGTTGAGGCGGGAGTACGACAGTCTCTCTCCAGACTTTCGCAAAATTATTCGTACTGTGGTCCGGAGGCTGCGACAAATTACCTTGCAAGCTGCATCCTTAGCCGGTTCTTAATCTAGAACATAGAGAACGGGAGTAGTGGTGCATTACAAAATATCAAGTTCCAAGCGCCAAACCTCAAGGTGTCAGGTGTCGGGTGTCAGGTGTCAGGTGTCAGGGAAGAAAAACAAAAAATCTGAAACCTGAAACCTTTAATTATTGAGATTCGTGATTTCTTTTTCTTCAATACTCCAACACTCCATTACTCCATGAGGTCTTTCCTTTGACTGGGCAGCCAGTTTTTTCCACAGTCGATAAACCTTAAACGTGGCTTTCTATGGGTCTCCTTTCTGTTCTACCTACATGCTTGACCGTGGTTGAGCAGAGCCAATTTGTTCGCATAGACGGTTCAGCCATTTCTCACCTTCTTGACAACAATTTCCCCCTTGAGATAGCTATCCCACCCCAAGGACCTGCACCATATCACTTTAGTGATGGTACTGGAGTTACCGCCGAATGGATATTCGTACTTGACACCGTCAACCATTGCTTCTGGCCGGACACCGGGGCCCCACTGTGGACGGTCCACTATGGAAACGAAGCTTTATCGGGCTATTGGGCGCTGGCTGCTAGTCTGAAGCGGGCCATGGATGAAAAAATCCCCATCTACCAGGCAAGAATACTTTCCACGCTAGACTCGCAGACCCTGGCTCACATCTTCCGTGGAAGCGGGGAGATCCCTCTTTTTCAGGAACGACTGACTAATCTCCGTCAGGCTGGACAGGTGCTAATGGATCGTTTTCAGGGAAGCTTTATACATGTGCTGGAAGAGGCCGGAGGCTCTGCGGTGGATCTGGTGTACCTCTTGGCAGCTGAATTTGCGAGTTTCAATGATACCGCCACCTATCACGGCAACACGGTATATTTTTTGAAGCGGGCTCAGCTATTGGTCCACGATTTGTGGACTACCTTCTCTGGAGACACCTGGGGAAATTTTGTAGACCTGGAGAAACTCACCGCCTTTGCTGATTACAAATTACCACAAGTCCTTCGCCATCTGGGTATCATCCGCTACGAACCAAAGTTGGCAGAAGTCATCCAAAGACTGGACCACATTCCGGCTGGTAGCCCACAGGAAGTAGAGATTCGGGCGGCAACCATTTGGGCTGTGGAACTCCTGAGACAAGAGCTAAGCAGACGCGGCCAGGAACAAACCTCTGCTCAACTGGACTGCTGGTTGTGGCATTTGGGTCAGGATGATACCTACCGCTCCTTGCCGTATCACCGCACACGGACGATTTTTTATTGAGGCGGGAAACTTTGCATGTTTAAACACAAGACGAAGGGAGGTAGCGTTCGAATAATCTACCGTGTCCCTAAAAAAAGGTCCCCTATCGGCCCGGCGCACAGTGGCCGATAGGGGCAAGGGGCACCAAGGGAGACTGGCGTCTCCCTATGATCCACAATGTACAATATTGGGATGAAATGGTCAAGAAAATTATTAGTGAATCATCCTCCCCGCTAGATTCCCACCCCCACGCAAATGGGCAGGTTCTCCGGAGCTAAGCTAGCTCCTGAAGAAGCTGACAAAAACCAGGAGCACTGAAAAATTCCAACTCCGCTTCAGGGCCAAAAGATATCACATCTGCATCTTCTAAATTGGTTTTCACGGACGGCGACAGCCTGTCGCCATTGAGAAAGGTACCGTTTGTGGAGTTCATGTCTACTAACTGAATAACTCCACTGCCTGGTACTTGACAGAAATAGGCATGAAGCTTGGACACCATTTTGTTGAGCAGGACGATATCATTGTTGGCTGAGCGTCCCACAAAAATCATGCGGTCCGCCGAATCCATATCCCTCTTTTCCAAGGGAATAGCCCTAGCCTGAAGAACGGGCTCGTCCTCGCTGGTGTCGGTTGCCGAGAGAAGATCCTCAACGTCTACCTCAGAAA
>JASFGC010000173.1:0-7511 GCA_050123975.1 Syntrophobacterales bacterium
CCCGGCATAGTCAGGATTGATCTTTATCGCCTCGGAGTAGTGGATTATCGCTTCCTCGCCCCTTCCCGTACCGGCCAGTACATTCCCCAAGTTATTGTGTGCTTTGTCATAGTCGGGCTCGAGCCGTAGTGCCTCAAAATAATGCTGTATCGCCTCATCCACACTTCCCTGAGCTGCCAGCGCGTTTGCCAGGTTGTTGTGAACCTCGAATGCCCCAGGTTTAAGTCGCAAGGCCTCAGAATAATGACTTATGGCCTCATTCAGTCTGTCGTCCTGGGCCAGTGCAACCCCCAGGTTGTTGTGGGCAAAGTGGTTGTTGGTTGTCACCTGGAGCGTATGTTGAAAAAGGGTAATACTATTTTGCCAGTGGCGCAGCTGCAGCCAAGTACACACCGTAAAGCTCACCAGCACTATGGTTGCCAAGATGGCAAGCATGGACTGGCGGTGGCGCCATCCTGCAAACAGGCATGGCACACCCCAGGCAAGAGCGATAAACAGGCCCACAAGAGGAAGATAGGTGTATCGGTCTGCCATGGCCTGGGATCCAACCTGCACCAGACCTATCACCGGCACAAGAGTACCGAGGTACCACAGCCAACCCACGGCAAGATAAGGACGTTTCCGAGCAGTCCATATGACCAGAACAGTCACACATATCAGTGTCAACCCAGCGCCGGCAGCCTGCCACACTGGTATACTCCCGGAGTGTGGATAGTAGACCGCCAGATTATGGGGCCAGATCATTTTTCCGATGTAGCTCAGGTAAGAGATAAGAGCGTTGGCTATTCTGGTAGTGAGCGGGAATGCTTCCAACGATTTCAGGGCTCCTCCTTGCTGCTGTGCCGCAAACGTCACTACAATGGAAATCGCTGCCAGGGCAAACAGGGGGATTTTCTCCCAAACCAGACGAAAAACAGATACTTTTTGCTGAAGCGGACGATTGTCAGTTCCTGCCTGATGAAACTGCGTGCGGCCAAGAGGCCAGAAATCGAGGAGGAGCAGGACGAACGGTAGGGTGACAACCATTGGTTTGGCCAGCAGCCCGAGGCTGAAAAAAAGCAGAACCGGAAGATAGCGATTCAATCCCGGCCGCTCAGTGTAACGGGCATAGGCCCATATGGACAGAAACCAGAAAAAAGCGCTGAGCAGATCTTTTCTTTCCGCTACCCATGCCACCGATTCCACATGCAGAGGGTGCAAAGCAAACAAGGCTGCAACAAAACCACTACGCCACAGAGCCCCGGTCATCCTTCTGAGCACGAAAAGTAATAATGCTGTGTTCATCAGGTGAAAAAGGAGATTGGTCAGGTGGTGCATCCCCGGCCTCAAGCCAAATAACTCACAGTCCAACATATGGGAGAGCCACGTCAATGGATGGTAATTGTAGGCCTCAAACGTTGTAAAAGCCCAGGCAATACCTTCTTTGTTGAGGCCCGCATGCACGTGAGGGTTTTCATAAACCAAGATATCGTCATCCAGGTTTATAAAGTCGTGACTGGGCAACTGATGAAAAACTACCAGCGTTACAAAGATCAATACGAGGTAGACGAGGCGGGGCAAACGATTCGTTTGCATATTATAGATTTCTCCCGGCAGGGTTAACCAGGATAGGAATCGACCCTAACCTTGCTCCTGTCCTGTCTGCTTGAGTTGCTCCATTTCGAATCTTAGCCAAGCAACCTCTTGAGTTAACCTGCGGTTCTTATCAAAGAGCTGGCTGATAACCAATGTGAAGTGCAAGACAATGGCCAGCAGAAAAATAAAGGATACCAGGAACAGAGTCGTCAAGTGATGAAGTCTGACAATACGTGAAATGAGGTTTAGCGAATCCGGCCAAATTCCAAAAACAAAGATACTCATGGCAGTGCACAACCAAATGATGGCGTAGTGTTCTTTGAGGCGATTTTGCCGTATGAGTTCAATGATGATTCCCACCAGGGCAAAACAAAGAAATCCTATCAATATTCGTAGATGTATTGCGATTTCCATGGTCTACCTCTGCCTCCTTTTGATGATGGCGACAAATATCGCCAGGGTTACTTTGAGCATATAATAGACAGCATTCTTGGCTCCTATTGAAGATTTGCCCGCCTGCCGCGAATTCATTTCTACCGGAATCTCCATGAATTTCATCCCGTTTCTGTGCAAGGTGATGAGGGCCTCCACTTCTGGGTAGTCGTGGGGATACGTTTCGGTCAGGAGCAGAACTGCCCTCCGGCTTGTGGCCCTGAATCCGGAGGTAGTGTCGTAAACCTTCTTACCTACGATCAGGCTAACGAAAAAGGAGAAGACTTTGATCCCCAGGGATCGAGTAAAGGTGGGCCGGTAGCCTGTTGGCTGGACGAAACGAGAGCCGATGGCCATATCTACTCCGTTGTCCAGAGCCTCCAATAACCTGGGGATTTCACTGGGTGGATGCTGACCGTCACCATCCACCTGAACGGCGCAATGATACCCTTTCTCTTTGGCAAAGAGAAAGCCGCTCTGCACGGCACTGCCTATACCCATGTTATAGGGTAGGTTCATAACCATGGCCCCACTCTCCCGCGCTTGGCGTGCAGTCCTGTCTCGGGAGCCATCATTCACCACCAGAATGTCCGCATCTGGAACGTCTCGGCGGATATTTTCTATCACCCGGGCCACAGAGCCTTCTTCATTGTAAGCAGGAATGATAATTAAGGTTTTCTTCGACAAAATCGTATCCATGGTTACCTGACTATTACCTGCTGGTTTGCCACCAGGCTCAGCCTCATCCTCTTGAATGTATTCATTGCCTCTTCAGACCCCTTTTCATACCAAACCGGACAAACCCGACGACCAAACCAACTGTTCGAGCTAATCCCCGTAAGAAGGTAACCCCGCCATAAGGAAAGGCGTCAGCTTTGCCTTCCCCTAACCACCAGCTGACTGGCCAAGAAATATGGATGGAGAAGTAAAGAGCCAAAAGCAAGAAGAGCGGCCAAGTGAAGCGAGTCATTCCAAACACTACGAGGAGTGAAAAACCAACAATTCCAAGCACTAAGATTGGCTCGATCCTATCTCGCAGTCGGGTGTAATCATCTCCGCCCATCATATCAGGATGGTCCTTGTACATTTTTGCCCGCCAGAACCCGTGGCGGTATTGCTGCATTAAGTATTGCCACAACCTTTCAGGGTGGTAGTGGGCAACCTTTGCCTGAGGCCTGAAAGCTATACGCCAGCCTTTTTTGATGATCCGGTAAGAAAGATCGTTATCCTCACCGCTGGCTCGGCGATACATCGGATCAAATCCCCCGGTTGCTTGCAGGACGTGAAGTGGAATCGCCACATTATAAGAACCAAAGGCCCGGACAAAGGGAGGCATCCGCTTATGCCTTTCCATGATTTCCTGATGCACCCAGCGTGCCAGCCATGAACTGTGGTTGGCTATCTCATAACTTCCTGCCACAGCGCCGACCTGCGAGTCCGTAAAACCGTCCAACAGATTCTCCAGCCAGCCTGCTGTTGGAATACAGTCTGAATCAGTAAAACAGATGAACCTGCCCGTGGCACGTTTCCACCCTTGATTGCGGGCTGCTGCTGGACCTGCATTTTGCTGTCTGATTACTGTCGCTCCCGCGGACTCGGCAACAGCTGCGGTGTCATCGGCGGAGCCATCATCCACGACGATCACTTCTACCTGCAAACTTCCCTTTGTTTGGGATAGACTGTGTGCCACAGCCTCACCAATGGTACGTTCATCATTATATGCTGGTATAACCACACTCACTTTCATGACAGTAAACTAGGTTTGAGAGTTCCTTAAATAGCTTAGAAAATCTTCAATGAGATGCGGCCATGAATAATGTAGTTCCACGAATCTTTGCGCTGCCTTGACACTGTCTGGTGTTCTTTCTTCTAGAGCCTTGCTCATAGCCTCAGGAAACTCCTCTATGCTGGAACAAAAGGTGACATAGTCCTTGAAAATTTCAGTGTCACCAACCGGATTGCAGACCACACTGAGTCCGGCAGCCAGATATTCCCGCACCTTAATGGAGGCTCTACACTGATTGGCCCTGGTGGGGGCCATGTAGTTGATTCCCACCTTTGCCAATTTCAAGACACCAGGCATATCAGCATGAGGGATATAGCCGGCAAATACCATACGTTCGTGCAAACCGGAGGCCTCGACCTCTTTGACAAAGTATTGCCTTCGCACACCGTCGCCAATTACCAGGATCTTGATATCATCGCGACCTTTGAGGAAATCCACGAGCATCGGTAGAACGTGTTCAAAATCACTGGTGATGCCCAGAGAAGCACTGTAGACAACGACATTATCACCCGAATTCAGATTCCATCTTGTTTGATAGCGCTGATCCGGATCAGCAGAAAGGAATTGTTCTGTCTCTATGCCTTGTGGCAAAAAGTAGACTCTTTCTGACGAGATTCCCAGCTCATCAATGATGAAGTTTCTTAAATGGTTATTATGAGTGGTAATGACATCAAAATGGCGTGGGAACACTTTCAAGAAAAAGCGAACCAGGTGTCGTCTCATCCCTTTCGGGTAGTATTCGTAATCCAAATCGTCTATGTCTAATATGATCTTGCCCTTGAAGAGGTATTTCAAGAAAAGAGCGGGCAAACAGGTATTCGGCATGGGTTTTAGAGCAAATACCCAGTGTGGACGAAAGACAAATCCCTGGTAGAAATTCAGCAACGTTGTACGCAGAATATCCACCCAGAGCATCCCGGTGTCCACAGTGGAACGATATTGTAGTTGTTCCCTATCTCTCCTCCCATTCTTGCCAATAGTGCGCTCCAGAAAAAACAGGGAATATCCTCGCAGGGCCAATTCCTTGCTTATGCTCCAGAATCTTACGCCACTGCCGCTTCGATCTGTGAGCGCGTTGAGCATGAGGATTTTCATTGCATCTAAATCCATCCCACACGTCGCCTTTTGAGAAAGGCCAAGGCCAGTTTGAAGGTATGGTGCAAATGCGCTCGGGAACGTAGCGCCCGTCTGCTGATCAACCATAGCCAGCGTGGTCTCAGATAGTAATCACGGTAGGCCTTTTTGGAATAAAACTCGAGGGTCTGGTGGGAAAGCTGTGGATAAGAAATCGCGGCACGATGGGAGCCGTCAAAGTAGTCCCACTCGGTGGCCTGGATATAGCCCTGCTCTCTTGCCAGTTGGTAGAACTCCGTACCCGGCAATGGAGTAGGTATGGCGAATTGAGTAAACTCTGCATTCAGTTTATAGGCAAATTCGATGGTTTCTTGTATGGTTTCCTCGGTATCCCAAGGGAATCCGAGCATGAAGCAATTCAGCGCCTCGATACCCAGTTTCTGGCTTAAACGGGTAGCTCTTTCAATATCGGCGACTTTGAAGCCCTTTTTCATCTTATCCAGTACTTCCTGAGAAGCGCTCTCACACCCCCAGAGGATGCGAATGCAGCCGGCCCGCTTCATGAGTCGAAGAAGTTCTTCGTCCACAAGATCTGGACGGCATTGCGGAGCCCAGGCTACCTTGACATTATTTCGAATCAGCAGTTCACAGAATTCAACCACCCTGTGGCGGTCGATCTCAAAGGTATCATCGTCAATTTTGATCTCTCGAACCCCGAAGCGCTCGACCATGTAGCGAACTTCTTCGTACATTCGCTCCGGTGACTGAGCCACCCATCTGTGGCTATACATTGTTTGCGGGAACCAGCAATAAATACATTTATAGGGGCAACCTCTGGATGTAGCCATCGCTGCCGCCGGATGATAGATAAATACTGACTCGGTGTAATTGTTAAAATCTATGAGATCATAGGCCGGTATCGGCAAGCTATCCAAATCGGTCAGACGATGTGGGGAAGGTCCGCGAGACACGGCATCCCCATCCCTCCAGGTAATTCCAGGAATCTCTTTGAGGCTATTTCCATCTCCAATACCATCGGCGAGATCCGCGAGAGCATACTCGTATTCTCCACGGATGACAAAATCCAAATGAGGAGACAGGGTCATGACCTCATGGTCCAAAGGAGTCACAAAGGGCCCGACAAATACCACCTCAAGATCGAGGGAATTCTTCAGCTCTTTGGTTATTTCTAAATCAACGTTGACCTTGATCTGCTCAACATACATTACGACAAGATCGGGAACGATTGCTTTGACCTTCTCGAAAAGCTGCGGCAGGGTGACGCCTTCAGCCTGACAATCAATGTAAAAAACCTCGTGCCCACGTTCTCTCATTACGGCAGCTGCCGAGAGATTGAGATAGCAGTAGGTTTTCTCCCCGGTCACCGTTAGTGAGGGCCAACGCCTGCCCCCTTTGGTGAATCTCGAAGACGGTGTCCAGTCCAAGGTTGGAGGGGAGTCGACAAATAATATCTTCATTCTTCTCGTACCACCCAACAGACCAACTTTCTACGAGCCAGTCGCTTTCGAAAACAAGTTTTCCCTTGCCTCTCGGTTCTATTTCGCAAGACTGTCATATGCATCTAGTAATTTCTCCACATGATTCTCCATGGTGTAGTTCTGAGCTGTCTTCTGGCAGTCATGGGCCATTCTTCGCAGCTGTTCCAGGGAAATGCGGCGCAGGATTGCTGCCAGGGACGATGCATTTCCTGGCTCAAAGAGATAGCCCGTTTTGTTCTCTTCAATCATCTCGGGGATACCTCCTATATGAGAACCGATAACGGGCAAGCCATATTTGTAAGCCTCCGGTATTGTTAACGGGGCGTTATCATAACAAATGGATGGTAAAACAAAGGCGTCACTTTCAGAAAAAAGTCTCTCCTTTGTCTCTCCAGTTACATGACCATGAAAGGTAACATTGCTGTAATCCTGCAGTTCATCTTGTATCTGTCCAAGATAATCTCCATATCCAGCTATGTGCAGCTTGAGATCGTCCCTCTTGGCCGCTTTGAATGCCTTCGCTAGCACCAAAAGACCTTTGTGGGGGACCACCTGTCCCAGATACAGCAAATTGATTAGCTGGTCCTGAGCTCCGAATTTCGCCGAACCTTTTTCCTGGCCCAATCCATCTGAGGTCATTTCTATGCCGAGCGGTATTACAGTATATTGACCATTTTGCAGGAAGCCGTGCTGCCTATGGAGTTCGGCGTTAAAAGAAGAAGGGGAGATGAAAAGATCCACTTTCCCCCTGGAACTCCATCTCTTGATCATTTTATAGACTTTACATGGCAGTCTATTCCGCTTGCATATCTCAAGATTACTCTTCAAAAGAATACTCTTGGGGCAGATAGATATATAGTCGTGCAGGGTATAAACCACTCGTCTTCCGTTCCTCTTGCCCGCCCAGAAGATGGAATTGGAAAGACCACCCACATTATGAATATGAACAATGTCTGGTAGTTCCTTGCTAAGTATGTTCTTAACAACAAAGTATACGTGGGGATTCCACAAGTCGATGAAATGCCATAACGGTTTTAAAAATACGGGTTTTTCTTGGGCTCGATAGCCCCAATAAATGTTCCAGGGATAGAATCGATAGAGTGGTATTCCATTGATAGTTTCATTGATCACGCCCCGAAAACCTT
>JASFGC010000174.1:0-7460 GCA_050123975.1 Syntrophobacterales bacterium
TTCTTTCCCTTGTCAATCTTTAATGGATGTACAAAATTGGTCCTTAAAGCCAGATCAAATTGCATAGAGCATGGGGCATGGAGCATGGGGTGATGTTTAAATACATCACTCTAGCCTCTTTGTCTCCAGGATTCTGGCACCTATCTCTTTGATTTTCAATCCGCAATCCGAAATTGCCAAAGTGCCTAGTGATCTGCTGCCTGCTGTCAGCTGCCATCTGCCAGCTGATTTAACCGGGCAAATCCAACTTCAAGGAAAGCTCCAGAAGCTGTTCCAGACTTACCTTTTCAGGAGCTTGGGTCATCGGGCAAGTGGCTTTCTGAGTTTTGGGGAAAGCAATAACATCACGAATGGAGTCGGCACCACAGAGAAGCATAACAAGTCGGTCGAAACCGAGGGCGATGCCGCCGTGGGGTGGCGCCCCGTACTTGAGCGCGTCGAGCATAAAGCCGAACCTCTGCTGGGCCTCATGATCATCGATGCCCAGAGCCTTGAATACTTGCAGCTGCAAGTCATAATCGTGAATACGGATACTACCACCACCGAGTTCGAAGCCGTTTAAGACCAGATCGTAACCACGGCTGCGAACCCGCTCAGGCTGATCAGCGAGAAAAGCTACATCTTCTTCGACTGGGGCAGTAAAGGGATGATGGACAGCAAGGTAACGGTTTTCGGCGATATCGTATTCCAGCAGGGGGAAACGCGTGATCCAGGTAAAGTTAAATTGGTTACTATCTGTGAGATCAAGACGGTTGCCGAAGTGGCACCGCAAAATGTCCAAAGTAGGGTTAACTATTTGAGACTCCCCCGCCACGAAAAGAATAAGATCGCCTGCCTCGAGGTCGGCGGTTTTTGCAAGCAGCTCTTTCTCAGCGTCGGTAAGGTTCTTGGCTACCGGACCCTGCCAGTTATTTTCCTGCAACTTGATCCAGGCAACACCCTGGGCTCCAGTTTGTACATCGTAGTGGTTGGCCAGGTTTTCCTTTCCCTGCATCTTGTCCAGATCGCTGCGAGGCAAGCTAGCTTGGCCCTTGAGTGTCAAGGCCTTGACCATGCCCCCAGCCTCTATAAGCCGCACAAACACCTGAAAATTACTATTGGCAAAGACCGGAGTCACATCCACGAGTTCCATCCCAAACCGAGTATCGGGTTTGTCTGTCCCGTAGCGAGCCATGGCTTCATCGTAGGTGATTTGTGGGAAAGGCAGTTCGAGTTCCTGATCAAGGACCTCCTTGAAGACGTGAGCGAGCAACTCCTCGGTTACTCGAAAGATCTGCTTCTCATTGATGAAAGCCATTTCAAGGTCGACTTGGGTAAACTCAGGCTGACGGTCAGCACGCAAGTCTTCATCCCGAAAACATTTCACAATTTGGTAGTAGCGATCGACACCGGCCATCATTAGTAATTGTTTGAACAGTTGGGGCGATTGTGGCAAGGCGTAGAACTTACCGGGATTAACCCGGCTGGGAACGAGATAGTCACGAGCCCCTTCGGGTGTGCTTCTCGTCAACACCGGGGTTTCCACCTCTACGAAATCGGCTTGATGGAGATAGTGGCGGACAGCATGAGCCGTTTGATGACGTTGGAGCAGGTTTTGGATAATATTGGGCCGGCGCAGATCCAGGAATCGGTAACGCAATCTTAAATTCTCACCGGCGTCAATCTCTGGTTCCAGTTGAAACGGCGGAGTGAGGGAGGTGTTGAGCAAACGGTACTCATCCACTATCACTTCGATCTCGCCGGTCTTCAATTTGGGATTGGTCATACCTTCCGGTCGCAACCGTACCTCGCCGCGCACGGCAATGACGTGTTCAGATCTCAGGGCGTGGGCCCTTTGATGTGCTTCGGCATTGCGCTGGGGATCGAACACTACCTGAGTGATGCCGCGCCGATCGCGGAGATCGATAAAGATGAGACCGCCGTGATCTCGACGACGTTGAACCCAACCCATAAGGGCAACTCTCGCGCCCGTATCATCAGCGCCAAGGGTGCAACAGTCGTGAGTGCGTTCCCAGTCACCTAAAGGGTCCAAAGTCATTGAACGTCCTTCTAGTATCAATCGAATTAGGTAGGCAGAATGTCAAGTTTTCAGGCAAAGCTTGTTAAATCCGAAATACGAAGCACGAAGCACGAAACAAATCCGAAATACGAATTTTCAAATGTTCAAAACAAAGACGACCATGCCAGCAAAAAATAGTTTTGGTCATTTGGATTTTGGTCATTTGAATTTGTTTCGGATTTCTCCTGCGGAGTCCCCACCCTGCGGTCGGGGCCCCAGTTTCGATATTCGGTATTCGGATTTAAAGTTTTTGTTTCCACAACTCAGATCTATGTCAGTTCTTGGTCGCTTAAATTTAAACGAGAAAGTATTTGCTCGGTAAGTCCTTCCAATGGAATTTCTTCCTGCGTACCGGCCCCCATGTCTCTCAGTAGCGCCGAGCCTTTTTTCAGTTCGTCCTCGCCAAGGATAAGTACATGAGTGGCTTCAAGCTTATCGGCTCTGCGCATTTGTGCTTTGAGGCTCTTAGACTCATAGTCCATTTCCACAAAAAGGTCTCGAAGCCTTAATTCCTGGACAAGCCCGAATCCGGTCTTTTGGGCTTCATCGCCCAAACAAGCTACGAAGAGACGTTGCGGGCCCGTTTCGATCTTGGCTTGCTCATCCAGCAGGAGGATAAGCCGCTCCATGCCGATGGCAAAACCAGTGCCAGATAGATCAGGTCCCCCCAGCGTCTTCATGAGACCATCGTAACGGCCACCCCCACCAACTGCATTTTGAGCTCCCAGGTGCGGGGTAATGGCCTCAAAGGTGGTCCGGTTGTAATAATCGAGACCGCGAACCATGTGCGGATCGATAGTATACGATATGCCAAGGCTCGTCAGATGATCCTTGACACCTTCAAAGTTGTCTATACAGTCGTCGCAGAGATGATCGAGGAGAACTGGGGCCTTGGCCACCAACTGCTGGCAGGACTCGACCTTGCAGTCGAATATCCGCAAGGGATTGGTGGATTTGCGGCGTTGGCAATCCGAGCAAAGGTCACCGCTCACACTTTCAAGATAGCTCGTCAGGGACTCTCGAAAAGGCTGACGACATTCGGGACAGCCCATGGAATTTATGTGCAGCGTGATGTCGGGTATCTGCAACTCCGCCAAAAATACCAGAAGCATGTAGATGACCTCGGCATCCACCATGGGGTCATCGATGGCAAATACTTCTACATTGATCTGATGGAACTGGCGGTACCGTCCTTTTTGGGGACGCTCATGGCGGAACATGGGCCCGATGGTGTAAAACTTACGCATAGTGGGCTGCAGGTGCAGTCGATGCTGAATAAAGGCTCGAACCACAGAAGCAGTAGCTTCGGGCCTGAGGGTAAGGAGCTGCCCGTTGCGGTCAGGAAAAGTGTACATTTCCTTTTCCACAATATCTGTGCTTTCTCCTATACTGCGGGCGAAAAGCTCGGTTTTTTCGAGAATGGGTATTCGTATTTCCTGATAACCGAAGTTGGTGAAGACCCTTCTCGCTACAGACTCCACCAGTTGCCACTTGCCAACAGCATTGGGTAGGATGTCATTGATGCCTTTTATTCCTGTAATCGTCACGATGCCAACTCGCTCTTGCTTTGAAAGGGTAAACAAATTTTGATACTGAATCGACCCGGTAAAGTCAAGGAAAAAGGTTTCAGTGTTCAGGTTTCAGGTTTCAGCTTTTGGCTTGATATTCCTCTTCCCTGACACCTGACACCTGACACCTGACACCTGAAACCCCCATAACACCTGACACCACTCTTCAGATAAAGATTGCGAAAAGGCACGGCTTAAGATAATCTTTGACTACAATCCTCTTTTGGTCATGGTCCTGCGCGGTATTCCTACCATGAGCTGGAGCCTGCCGGCACTGCTATCTACTGATTTTTTACGTTTTTGGGGAGAAAATTATGGTACCACCTTTTGACTCTGACTCAGATGAAAGAGAAAAGCCCAGCTGGCGTGAAATTGACCGCAAGCGCGACCGCAGTCGCCACGTAAGCCGGGATGATCAAAGCAGAAGCGAAAAATCACTCCGATCTACCTGGGCCAAAGAGCAATACCTGAAAGAAGTGGACAAGCTTTTCCAGGGGAAAAAGGGCGACAAGGAGCATAAAGCGGCGCTCAATGCCATCCACAACAACTACGGCACCAGCAAGTTTGCCAGTGCGGTGAAGAAGTATCTTGAAAAGTACGGCATTCCTGACGACTGGAGCACCTTGATGCTTCTGCTAGATTACAAGGACGACGAGGTGCTGGCGCAAGTCATAGAGGCCCTAAAAGACAGAGCGCCTGAGCGATCCCGGGTGGAAAGGCAGGGTTTCAAAGACAAATTAGAAATCCTTGCCATAACTGCTTCAAGCTCCACGATCATTTCTCTGGCGGAAAGGGTGTCCAGGGAGCTATAGAACGTAATGGCGACGAAAAAGGCTACACTTTACCTGATCGACGGTAGCTCCTACATCTATAGGGCCTTTTATGGAGTGCGCCATCTCAGTACCTCCACTGGAATTCCCACCAATGCCATCTATGGTTTTGCCAATATGCTCAACCGGGTCCTCCGGGAAAGAAATCCTGTCTATATGGCTATTGCTCTAGATGCACCAGGTCCTACCTTTCGCCATGATCTCAGCCCTGATTACAAGGCCAATCGCCCCCGAATGCCGGAAGACCTCTCAGGGCAGATTCCATTTATAAAAAGACTAATTGCAGCCCTTGGCATACCATATATGGAAATCCCCGGGTATGAAGCCGACGACATCATTGGCACCCTAGCGACCTGGGCCAGCGACCAGGGAGCGGAGGTGGTTATGATCTCTGGTGATAAGGATCTGCTGCAGTTGGTGAGCCCGAAAGTTCATATGTGGGACAGCATGAAAAATGAAGTTTTTGGTCCGGCGGAGGTAGAAAAGCGCTTTGGAGTTCCAGCTTCCCAAGTGGTGGAAATAATGGGGTTGGCGGGAGACAGCAGTGATAACATACCCGGAGTCCCCGGAATTGGCCCGAAGACTGCCCAGAGATTGATCAAGGAATTTGGCAGTATTGAAAACTTGCTGTCAGCTCTGGATAAGGTCAGCAAGGAGAAAGAGCGTAAGAGATTGGAAACCCACTCAGAGCAAGCCATGATGTCGCGGTCCCTCGCTAAGATAAAATGCGACGTGCCGCTGGATAAAGATTGGCAGGAGTTTGAGTTGGGGCAAGCTGATCTAAGTGATCTCACGAATCTGTACCGGGAACTGGAGTTCAAAAAATTCCTTCAGGAACTGGGGGGGACACAGGAAGGTGTTGAGCCTGAGGAGATCAGGCGTGACTACCAGCTCATTACAACAACTGACGGACTAAAACAGATACTGTCCCAGATAGGCCAGTCTCCTAAGGTGGCATTCAGTTTGATGACATCCGATGAGGGTTCTTTTGGATCTGATCTTGTGGGTCTCGCTCTGGCCTGGGGGCCGGAGCAAGGTTGTTATCTCCCACTCAGTCACCCTTCCGAGTCTGACCACGCCAGCTTAAATCAATCTGAGGTCATGAAATTGCTGACTCCAATCCTGAGCGATCCTCGTGTCCACAAGGTTATCCATAACAGTAAACAAGCCTGGATCATTCTGAATAGTTTGGGTGTCGAACTCTCCGGACTACAGTTTGACACCATGTTGGGTGCATACGTCTTGGATCCTGGTAAGAGAGTGCAAAATCTTGAGGTCCTGGCCCGGGAACATATTGATGTCTCCTTGGTTGCCTTGGAGGACCTGGTGGGAACCGGCAAGAAAAGGCGCAGTATAGCCAGTGTACCCCTGGAACAAGTGTCGAGCTACGCTGGAGATCAGGCGGTTTTTGCCCTGCAGCTCGCTGATATTTTAAATGAGAAAATAAAGGCGGCCAACCAGACGACTCTTTTCAACGACATTGAGCTTCCCCTAGTCAGGGTGCTGGCTCGTATGGAGATGAAAGGGGTGAAGGTGGATGTTGAGCGCTTGGACTTACTTGCGAAAAATTTCAGCGAGCGGCTAGAGGTGAGCGCCGAAAAAATTCACCAGATGGCTGGAGAGCCCTTTAATATCAACTCACCCCAGCAACTGGGCCGGATTCTCTTCGACAAATTGGGCCTGCCCATGGGAAAGAAAACCAAGACCGGTTACTCAACTTCCATGGACGTACTTTCTTCACTTTCGCCGCACCATCCTTTGCCAGGAGAAGTTCTCAACTATCGTAGCCTTACGAAACTGAAAAACACTTACGTGGATGCCTTGCCGCCAATGGTAAACCCAGGTACGGGCCGGATACACACGTCTTATAATCAGACCGCTACCGTTACCGGCAGGTTAAGTTCAAGTGAGCCAAATCTTCAGAACATCCCTATACGCACCGAAGAAGGCAGAGAAATACGTCGCGCCTTTGTGGCTGACTCCGGCAATGTCCTTATTTCAGCTGACTATTCCCAAATTGAACTGAGAATCCTGGCACATTATTCGAAAGATGAGGCGCTGCTCGAGGCTTTCACTAAGGGCGAAGACATCCACCTTCGCACAGCAGCTGAGATTTTTGGGATTCAGCCTGATAAAGTAACCGCGGAGATGAGGCGACAGGCCAAGGCCATTAACTTTGGCATCATCTATGGGATGAGCTCGTTCAGGCTTGCCAAGGATTTGGACATACCACAGAAAACAGGTCAAGAGATCATAGAACGTTACTTTGAGCGGTATCAGGGAGTTCGTTTATACATGGAAGAGATGCCAAAGGCCGGCCGCGAGCAGGGTTTTGTCGCCACTCTGTTCAATCGCAAGAGATTTCTTCCGGACCTCAAGAGCAGAAATCGCAACATTCGACAGTTTGCCGAGCGCACTGCCATCAATACGCCAATTCAAGGAAGCGCAGCAGATATCATCAAGCTTGCCATGATTGCTATTGATGCAGAGCTTGAGCGGAGAGCGCTGCCAGCACGAATGATCATGCAAGTTCACGATGAGTTGGTTTTTGAAGGAGAGGCAGACAGTGCTCAGGAAGTGGCACAGCTAGTGCAAGATGAAATGGAGTCAGTGGCATCCCTTGAGGTTCCCCTGGTGGTAGAGGCAGGGATTGGCGCCAATTGGGATGAAGCACATTAGGGGGGGATTGCGGATTGCGGATTTCGGATTGCGGATTTCGGATTGCGGATTTCGGATTGCGGATTGATGAAGGGCGCAGGGTACAAGGCGCAAGGCACAAGGCAGAATAAGACTTTTTTTCCTTGGGCTATGAACCGTATGCCCTCTGGCTACTGAATTCTTTGATTGCAGATTGAAGAATTGAGGGATTTGAGATTTTGGATCTCCGATGTTCATAACGATCTACTGTTTACTGCTTACCGCTCACTGCTGACCCTTGAATTCCTCGATTGGATTCGGATTTCAGGAGAGAGCGAGAATCAAACTGAGGTTAGTTGACAATTA
>JASFGC010000175.1:0-7427 GCA_050123975.1 Syntrophobacterales bacterium
GCGGTCCTTGCGTGACCAGATAAACTGGATTTGCACCGACGAAAATGGGGCAAAGATAAAGCTCGCAGCTGGAACCTATCGAGTATTCTATGAACAACTCGAATTTCCCCCGGGTTCCCGAGAGGAAATCTACCGGAATATAGTTGCTCAGATGCAATAAGACTGCTTCTTAATATTTCAGTACAGCTGACCTGGGAAAGAGCGCATCGGCCCTCGATTCGCTCCAGTCTCATGGTGGAACCACGGTGTACCATATGAAAAAACAACATGTATGGATCTGTTGTTTGGCGCTTCTCGCGGCGTGCTCAGGCACCGCAGCGCGGCCACACGAGACAAATGAAGTTGTCCAGCGGCATGGTGCAGTAGCACCCCAGACATACGTGTATGAATGTAGCGACAACTACAGCTTCGTAGCACGAATAGAGGGCGAAAAAGCCTGGTTGTTTTTGCCAAAGAGAACTTTACATCTTTCCCATGTTCCATCGGCTTCTGGAGCCAAGTACAGTGACGGGCAGAGTACCTTTTGGAGTAAGGGGGATGAAGCCTTTATCGAAAATGGTCAAGAAACGCACCGTAATTGCAGGAATAACAGGGCAAGGGCCATCTGGGAACACGCCAAGTTGGCAGGTGTCGATTTCAGGGCCGTTGGCAACGAACCGGGTTGGTATCTGGAGCTAAAGAAGGGTGGCAACAGCGTATTCGTAGCCGACTATGGCCAGAGACGATTTGAATTTGCCACACCTGCTCCTATGATCGACCAGCAGGCACGAGTAACGACCTATAGGGTTCAAGCCAATGAACATGAGATGACAATTGTTATTCAAGGACAACGCTGCCGTGATTCTATGAGCGGTGAACCGTTTGAAACCAGTGTCATCGTGATCTTTGACCACCGAGAATATCAGGGATGTGGTCGCCCTCTGCACTGATGCTGCCCAGGTTACTCGTTGATGGGAAATAGCGGATATGCTGAGCTCCAGAATAACCCACAATGGTCCAACTTCTGGTGTCATCAAATATTGGATAGGTCGTATTTGGATGGGGGTATTTGGGTGGGATGTTGTGGGGCAGGTTCCGGTTGGGGACAGATTTGTTTTTGTGGGTGCACCCCATACCAGTAACTGGGATTTTCCTTTCACCCTTGCCTCAGTATATATCTTTCGCTTGAGGATCTCTTGGCTGGGAAAAGATACGCTTTTCAAAAAGCCTTTTGGAGGAGTGATGAGATGGTTAGGCGGAATCCCTGTTGATCGGACCAGCGAGCAGGGTGTGGTCGATCAGATTGCCAGGCAATTCAGTGAGTCTGACAGGCTTGTCCTTGCCATAGGTCCTGAGGGAACAAGAAAGAGAAGAGACTATTGGAAATCTGGTTTTTATTGGATTGCATATACTGCCCAAGTTCCCCTACTATGTGGCTATTTAGACTACGTTCAGAAAAAGGCATGTCTTGGTCTCTCTTTTGTACCTACAGGTGATATCAAAAAGGATATGGACCGTATTCGGGAGTTCTATGAAGGCATCCAAGGAAAACATCCTGAGTTGACAACCAGAATCAGGTTGGTTGATGAATAATCAGGTGTCAGGTGTCAGGTGTCAGGAAATATAGACAGATAAGCTGAAACCTGTCGAAGATCCCGTTTGGAGCGAAGCGGAAGCGGGAAACACTGAAACCTGAAACCCCCACAAAAGCTCGCCACCTCTACCGGCAGAGCCATTCAACGTTGACCCCCGCATGGCGGGATCGTGGACTGGCCTTAAGGACCAGGTCTTCGATGTTGAATAAACCTAAGATGATGAGAAGATGGTCGAAATCCGCAAAGAACAACCACAAGACATTCAGATAATCCATCAGGTGAATACGCGGACTTTTGGGCAACTCCTGGAGGCAGATCTGGTGGATAGATTGCGGCGGAACTGCAATGATCTCCTGTCGTTGGTTGCCGTGGCGGGCAACGAGATCGTTGGCCACATTCTTTTTAGTCCTATCACGGTTGAGGGCGAAGAGACAACGGCGGAGGGGATGGCTCTGGCACCAATGGCCGTGCTACCCGAGTACCAGCGACAGGGAATCGGCTCAAAGCTAGTACGGGCAGGAATTGCCATATTGGCGAGCAGCGACTGTGCTTTTGTGATCGTTCTGGGACACGCTGATTACTACCCACGATTTGGCTTTGAACCTGCAAGTAGTTACGGAGTGAGATGCGAATGGGAAGTACCTGATGACGCCTTTATGATCTTGGTGCTCAAAGAGTCAGGGATGCAGGGAATCTCCGGAGTAGCCAGGTATAGACCAGAATTCGCTGAGGCAGTCGAGCCCGGATAATTCACGAATTATCCGGGCTCCTCGGTAGCCGAGTTCGATCGATTAGGCCGGAAGAAAAGTTGGTAGGAAGGAATCAATTATGAAAGCAGATGAGACGGCAAATGGCCTTGATGTTGTGGCAGAAATCTTGTTGAGGTGTTTTCTCTTTTGTCTTGCTCTCTTGATAGTTTGGTTTATGAGCTATGTGGTTGGAGGTGATTGGATATTCAGTATTCATTCCAAGTGGTTCAACGTGAGCAAACACGAGTTCGCCCTGATGAATTACTACGGCATGGCCCTTGTCAAATTGTGCGCTATTGTTTTCTTTCTTTTTCCTTACGGTGCCATCAAGCTGATGTTGCGCAAGAAGCAGTAAAGAATCCGAATCCAAAGGACCCGCCTTCGCCATGGCTACGGCGCGGCAGGCCCGGCTTTGCACTGCCCCTGAAGCGGTCCCGTACTCTTTCCATCTTGCGGCAGCCTGCAGGAGTGATGGAGTGGTGGAGTAATGGAGTAATGAAAAGACCAATGCTAGTGAAATTTGGGCTTTCGTTTTTGCCAATACTCCAATACTCCAATACTCCAATACTCCGGTACTCCAAAACAGGTCGTTACGTGTACCGAAAATCCCGCCAACGGTGGGATTGACCTGATTTCAAGGACTAGGTTTTCGATGTTGAACAAATTAGTTAATGACTCATTCGAATGAAAGGTCGGAGGTTTCAAAGAAAATAACATGCAGATCAAAATCTTTACCGTTGGCGGTACGATAGACAAGATATATTTCGATAAGAAAAGTAAATATCAGGTTGGTGAGCCAGCTGTAGAGCATGTATTGAACGAGGCAAACATCAACTTTTCCTATCAAATTGAATCCATATTAAGAAAAGATAGCCTCGACATGACTGATGATGACCGCCAACTCATCTTCGACAAGATAGAGGCTGATGACCACCAATATATACTAGTAACGCACGGAACTGACACCATAATTGAAACGGCGAAAAAAATTATGAGTATCAAGAATAAAGTCATCGTGCTTACCGGAGCAATCGAACCTGCCAGATCTAAATCTAGCGATGCCCCGTTTAATATCGGTTCTGCAGTTGCCGCTGTTCAATTGCTGCCGGCTGGTGTCTACATAGTTATCAACGGCCGCGTTTTTGATCCCAATAGAGTTCAAAAAAACGTGGAACTGAATAGGTTTGAAGAGGTTGGGAATGAAATACTCTGAGGCCAAACAGAAGCGAATTTTCGTCATACGTTTAGCCTGGATATTTCATGAATTGCTGTCGCGAGACCACGAAACTGGGAACCCGCTTGCGGGACTGAGCGGAGCGGAGCGAGCGCGAATTAGATGGCCGTGCCACCTGGCAACCGCAGGGTGTTGGATCCGAGGCGTACCTGAACGGTACGTCGCAGGGGCCGACACCTGAGGACGCCAGGAAGGGCGGCCATATCCGTGGGCGCAGCAAGTAATTCATGAAATATCCAGGCTAGAGGATGGTGACATCGTCCATGACGAAATTGAACGTTTTGCCCGCGAAAAAACCATCAGAGCTGCTGGTTTGATCATAGTCGGCGGAGCTGATCAAGAAATTAAGTTTGTCGTTGGCGCTGAAGAAGGCCGGGCAACCCCTGTTGTTCCCATGGAGCATGTGTTGGATGAGGTTCACGAGATAGCGGGGGTCGGAACGCTTTTTCCGGACGATGAAAAAAATCCCGTGCTCCATATGCACATGGCATGCGGCAGGAAATCATCTACCATAACCGGGTGTATCCGTGAGGGTGTCAGGGTGTGGCATGTGATGGAAGTGATTTTCTTTGAACTGGCTGACTCAACCGGGATACGCACTCATGACCCCGAAACGGGATTTAAACTGCTGCAGCCATAAGTAAGGAATATATTTGTATACATTGCTGCCACCTTGAAAATCTACCCCTGCGTGACTATTTTTTCACCTAATGGGAATAATAACCACGCTAGCTGTCGGAGGATTTAATGAAATGGTTCGATGATGACATCGATAAAGAATTTGAACGTATGCGTCAGCGTATGGAGAGGATGGCTCGATCGTTGACGCGCCCAGGGGCGGCCACCCTTTGTGGTGACACTGGTTGGCGGCCTTCTCTGGATCTCTATGAAACAGACGACGAGCTTACCTTATTGGTGGACGTGTCTGGTATCAAGCCGCAAGATGTGGAAGTGGTGGTAGAGCATGAGGTTGTGAGGATCTCTGGCAACAGATGCAGGCCGTTGGGCGAGAAAGTTAGCCGCGTCCATCACATGGAAATAGACTTTGGCCCCTTCAGTCAGGCTATTCGCCTCCCCATTCCTGTGGATCCGGATGGCTCTAGCTCAACCTATCGAGATGGTTTTCTGGTCGTTCACCTCCCTAAGAAATCCAGGACCTCGGCATCCGTATCTGTAAAAGTAGATGAATAGTTTGCGAGTCTGCGATCCGCCGTTGGCTACTCGCTCTATGATGCGAACGATTTTGAGAGAAATTGACTTCATGATCCCATTCCCTGAACACTGACAGCGGAAAGGTGAATGATTAAGAATAAGGAGTTTTTTTCATGGCCGAAGAAGCCGTTAATCTGACAACTGCTGAAGAAGATCAAGAAATCCCCGAGCAGCTGCCGGTGCTGCCCTTGCACCAGGGAGTACTCTTCCCGGAGCTGACCGTTCCACTCTTGGTGAGCCGCCCTGATCACATCAAGCTGATAGATGAGGCCCTGGTGAAGGACAGAGCTCTTGTGGCGGTGGCCCAAAGGGACGACACCGTGGAAAAGCCTGGACTTGTTGATTTGTACCGGGTGGGAGTGGCAGCCTTTATCTTGAAAATGATGCGCACTCCCGAGGGCCATTACCACCTCCTCATCCGAACCTCTAAGAAGGTTCGGCTGGTGGAGACAGTTCAGGAAGAACCGTATCTGGTTGCCAAGATAGAAAAGATCGAAGAAACCGTCCAAATGGACAAACAGATCGAGGCCATGGTCTTAAACATTCGCAATCTTTTTCAGAAAGTCGTGGAACTTGCCAGCATGCCGACAGAACTGGCTCTCGTAGCTGCCAATGTGGAAGGGCCCCACCCCCTTATCTCCTTGGTGGCTTCAAATTTGGATCTGACCTTGGCGGAGGCCCAGGAAATTCTCGAGACGCTAGAAACTCAGACGGTCCTGGAGCGGTTGACTGTCTATTTGAACAAGACTCTAGAGACCCTTGAACTCAGTCAGGAAATCCAAAAAAAGATCAAGGATGGCATGGACAAGACCCAGAGGGACTACATGCTGCGCGAACAACTCAAAGCTATTCAGAAAGAGCTTGGCGAAGGTGACGAACGAACCATCGAGATCGATGAGCTAAAAAAGAAACTGGAAGAAACACCCATGCCCGATGAGGTGCGAGATGTAGCCGGGAAGGAACTTGACCGCCTGAGCAGAATGCCGCCGGCAGCAGCTGAGTACACCGTCTCGCGTACATATCTTGACTGGTTACTGGAACTTCCCTGGGAATTTTCCACCGAGGACAACTTGGATATTGCAGCCGCCCAAGAGACCTTGGATGCTGACCACTATGATCTGGAAAAAGTCAAAAAGCGCGTCATCGAATACCTGGCTGTGAGAAAGCTCAAACAGGATATGAAGGGTCCTATTCTCTGTTTCGTGGGTCCTCCGGGTGTTGGCAAGACCTCTTTAGGACAATCCATCGCCCGCACTCTCGGACGGGAATTTATTCGCATTTCTTTAGGTGGGGTAAGGGATGAGGCCGAAATTCGGGGCCACAGGCGCACCTATGTGGGCGCCCTGCCCGGGCGCATTGTTCAAGGTTTGCGCAAGGCTGGAGCCAACAACCCGGTATTCATGCTGGACGAAATCGACAAGGTGGGCACAGACTTTCGGGGCGATCCGTCCTCAGCACTCCTGGAGGTGCTTGACCCTGAACAGAATCATACATTTTCTGACCATTACCTTGAAGTGCCCATTGATCTTTCTCAGGTAATGTTCATCACCACTGCCAATATATTGGACACTATCCCCCCTGCCCTGCGGGACCGCATGGAAGTGATTGAACTGCCAGGCTACATTGAGGAAGATAAGTTAATGATAGCAAAGCGTTATTTACTCCCCGAGCAACGTGAAGCTCATGGGCTCAAAGCTGATCTCATTGAACTGGAGGATGAGGCAATTCGCTCTATCATACGTTCGTATACACGTGAAGCAGGGGTTCGCAACCTGGAACGGCAGATCGCCGCCGTCTGCAGAGGTGTCGCCAAAGAGGTAGCCGCCGGGCGCGAGCAGGTTACCAGAATCGGGCCAGACAATTTGGAAGAATTCCTGGGGCCGGTGCTGTTCATTCCTGAGCTAGCCGCCCGAGCATGGGGACCCGGACTGGCCACCGGACTCGCCTGGACGCCAACCGGCGGTGATATCATTTTTATTGAAGCAGCTCGGATGCCGGGCAAAGGCGGTCTCACACTCACCGGCCAATTGGGCGATGTCATGAAAGAGTCTGCAACCGCCGCCCTCACCTACGTGCGAGCCCATGCCAGCCAATTGAATATTGACGCAAACTTTCTCGATGGCTCAGATATTCACATCCATGTACCTGCTGGGGCCATACCCAAGGATGGCCCTTCCGCCGGCATTGCCATGTTGGTGACCTTGGCCTCTTTGATTAGTGGAAAGCAGGTGCGCAGAGACGTGGCCATGACTGGAGAGATCACCTTACGGGGCGATGTTCTCCCCGTGGGAGGGATTAAAGAAAAGGTTCTTGCCGCGCACCGGGCCGGAATAAGGGAAGTGATTCTGCCCCATGTAAATGAAAAGGATCTTCCGGATGTGCCTGAACAGGTTCGAGGAGCAATGCAGTTTCACCTGGTTCGCGCCATGCCAGATGCCTTGGAAGCAGCCCTCGAATCTACAGAATGAGAAAGCCACTCCCCACAAGAGATGGCTTTTCACTGGCATAGTGGAGTCTATAAAATCCCAAAATCCAAGCACCAAACTGGGGCCCCACCCAGGGGGTGGGGACTCCGAAGGAGAAATTACAAACAAATCTCAAATTCCAATACTGGTCCTCCGGACTCCCCGCCCTGCGGGCGGGTCCCCAGTTTCAATG
>JASFGC010000176.1:0-7393 GCA_050123975.1 Syntrophobacterales bacterium
AGCTTCTCTGTCGCTTGTTGCAAAAGATATAAGATCGCGGCTAGAAAGCCGCTCCCACAGGGAATGGAAGACCCTTCAGAGAGTAACTGTCAGATGGCAGATGGCAGTCGCAACAGGGGATAATGCGCTAGGCACGAGGCACTGTGGTAATTTCTCATTTCGCATTTAACATTTATCATTGCAATGAATCGTCATTAGTAGTGAGACACCCATAGCTGCAATGATAGATGTGAGATTACAAATGCGAAACTTGGGACCCACTTGTGGGGACTGAGCGGAGCGCAGCGAGCGCGAAGAAAGGACAGATGGCGCTGAGCGCGTGTCTCTCAGCGCTTCTTTAATTAAGTGTCTTCTTTTTTCAGTTCATCAATTGCGGTTTGATAGAGATTTCGTAACTTATTCTCATTGCTAACCATGGTGCGGGTAATCTTGCCGAAGTGGTCTTTGAGAATTTCGCTGGCTTCGTTCCATGTCCCCCTCAATGGGGCGAGGTCAGTTTTTGCCTCCTGAAGCTTTTTCTTGAACAGATCAATCATCATTCTGTCCTTCATCTCGCCCACATCAGTGATCCCGTCCGTTTTTTCCATGACAAAACTCCCTTTCTCGCATATTCAGAAAACTGTGGAGCCTACAATCGCCAGTGCCACAAAAAGCCCTGGTCCGGCGTGTTTGTCTTCTTTCGTTTGGTAGTAGTAGTTTGTTTACACAAAATTGTGATAAAATGAACGTACTTGATTTTGCTGATGTTACCGCATCTTGCAGGAAATGTAAAAGGTTTTTGAAAGGGGTCAAATCTTTACTCTTGACAATTCACTCACTTGCTAATTTCCAACGCTTATCATTGCTGCCAAAATCCAATCTTCACATTTCATTTATCGGAATTGTCAAGAGTAAAGATTTGACCCCTCAATGACGTGTAAATTACAATTTTGACCGTAAGGGATTGGGTGGAAGACCCTGGTTCCGCCGGATTATCCAGGAAGCCGTGGGGTTGTGGCAACAGGGAAGGGCATATCCACCCTAAAAACCCTATCTCACATCCCACATCGATTTGCTCCAGGATGAGTCGGCTGAGATCAAAACAGATCAGCAAATCATTACCAGTTTTTGGCTAGAATGCTCTCAGACAGGAAGCGCAACTCAGCACGTTGTGCACATAGGCCGACTTGGACCCGCTGGCAGCTTGCTGGTTGCATTGTCAGATGTTCCAACTGCAAAGGTGGACATGAGCTTCTTAACATCTCCCTGGCAGAGTGGACAGTTGACATTGCTCTCCTGCTGCATCACCAGCTTATCAAAGGTATATTTGCAGTTATCGCAGTTATATTCGAATATTGGCATAAATTTCCCCCTATTTGCTAGGAATTAATCCTAATATAATAACTCAGTCGCCTTGCGGCAAGGGGGAGAGGGTAGAGAGGGGATTGCGGATTGCGGATTGCAGATTTAAGATGTGGGATGTGAGATGTGGGGACGAGAAAAGCAGGCCATATACCTTATACCTTGTACCTTGCGCCTTGTACCTTTTCGTTTATGGTTAATGGTTCCTCACACTTTATTCGTTGCTCTAGATGAAATGTGGGGGAAATAGGACAACATGAAAATAGCTACCTGGAATGTGAACTCGATTCGCGTGAGATTAAAAGCGGTCTTGAACTGGATGGACCAGGCGCAACCGGATGTTCTTTGTCTGCAAGAGATCAAAGTCACTGATGAGCTTTTTCCCGTCGATTCCTTCGTGGCTCCTGGCTACCAAGTAGTTGTCAGCGGACAAAAGACCTACAATGGGGTTGCCATTATAAGCAAATACGCAATGACCGAAGTGGAAACCGGCTTTCCAGACTATGATGCGGAAGGGCAGAAGCGATTCATTGCCGCAACCATAGGTGGAGTAAGAGTGGTAAACGTTTATATTCCAAATGGCTCAGCCCCAGATTCGCCCAAGTTTGTCTATAAGCTAGAATTCATCCGGCAGCTCCACAGCTACCTAAAACAGCATCATGAAGCGAAAGAACCTGTTATTTTAGCTGGCGACTTCAATGTGGCCCCAGAGCCTCGGGATGTCTACGATGTTGATGAAATGGAGGGGGAGATCGGCTTCCACCCCAAAGAGCGGGCTGCACTGGCAGAGTTGATGGGCTGGGGATTCGATGATATCTTCCGCCGACACCACGAGGAAAGCGGACTCTACAGCTGGTGGGACTACCGGGCTGGTGCCTTCCGGCGTGACATGGGGCTCAGGATAGACCATATCTGGGCAACGATGCCCCTGGCGAACCTGAGTGTAGAAAGCGGCATGGACAAAGAGCAGCGTTCTCTTCCCAAGCCCTCTGACCACATTCCGGTGTGGGCCATCTTCGACGCCGAGCGCATAGCGCAAAGCGCATAGCGAAAAGGCATAGAGCATGGGGCATAGAGAAGTAATTTCGAATTTCGAATTGCGGATTTCGAATTTGAAAGCAAGGAGTCAGGAGACAGGAGACAGGAGAAAAGAGGTATTCTGTTTTTGATTTTTTATTCTGGATTCTGAATTCTGGCTCCTGAATTCTTAGGTGCCTAGTTCTTAGTTCCTAGTGCCTAGTTCCTTCTGCCCGCTGCTTGCATGTCCCGCGCGCAGTCGCGGGGCTGCCAGCTTTCATTGGAATGAGATTTTCTTGAAGAACACCAGCGTCCGTCCTCCCCGGCCCCGTGGTAGTTCCAGTGATACTATCCGACTGACCTCGAGACGTTGTGCCAGGGCGAGATTCTTGAGATCATTCTGTTCCTCTGTGGTGGTGGGCCCCAGCATGGCAACCAGCGTAGTGCTCGGCTGCAAAAGGGGAGAAACCAACTGGAGCAGTGGTGCCGGCCGCCGAAAAGCACGGGAGATGATAGTATGAAAAGGTCTCTCTGGTTGTTCCATTTCCTCGACCCGGATATGGAGTACAGAGACACCCTTGAGCCCCAAGGTGCGAATGAGGTGTTTAATAAAAGAGACTTTTTTTCGACTTGCCTCCACCAGTTGAACTTCAAGCTCAGGACAACCGATCTTGAGGGGAATGGAGGGAAACCCCGCTCCTGAACCGATATCCAAAAGACTGCCAGAACTGTCTAAGTAGGGAAGAGGCGTGAGGGAGTCAATGAAGTTTTTAATAATGATATCGTCAGGATTTTTTATACCGGTGAGGCTAAATGTCCTGTTCCACTCGAGGAGCTCCTGCAGGTAGAGCCAGAAGAGCTCAACTTGCTGCGCGCTCAGGGAGACGCTCACCTCCTGAGATGCCTGCAGAAACAAACGGGTGAGTCTGTCTTTGTCCACCTTATTTCCCAATGCAAAATCGGCTAAAAATCTGATCCAATAAATCTTCTGTTGTGGTCAATCCAACAATCTCTCCCAGGTGAGCCAGAGCCTCCTGTACCTCAAAGGCGATGAGTTCTGCGGAAGACTGGCCATCAAGCAATTCGAGCCCCCGGTTCACTGCCTCCAAACTTCGCTCCAAGCATAGCTTATGTCGCAGATTGGGAGCTACTACCGAGGTCTCTGTATCGAGCCGTCCCCCGAGAATGGAGAGGAAAACGGCGTCCTTCAATTCTTCTATACCATCGCCATACAGTGCAGAGGTCTCCACGATGGTCTCTTCAGGAAAACGGTCCCTGATGGCGGCAAAATCAGGATGAGCTTCAAGGTCTATCTTGTTCAGGACAATAAGTTTGGGTTTGATGCCAATGTCTTTGTAAATCTGGAGATCTTCAGATGCCAGTGGGGTACTTCGGTCCAATAGGAACAGCACCAGGTCAGCCTGAGCCAGCCTTTCTCTAGTAAACTCCATGCCCATTTTCTCCACAAGCTCCTCAGCCTGGCGCAGACCTGCGGTGTCCATGAGCCTCAGAGGAATGCCTCGCAGGCTGAAGGATTCCTCAATAACGTCGCGGGTAGTGCCAGGAACGGGGGTAACCAAGGCACGGTTTGAGCGCAGGAGCTTGTTGAGCAAACTGGATTTTCCAACATTCGGCTTGCCGGCGATGATTACCGCTAGACCCTCCCGCAGGATACGACCATCCTCATAGTGCTCCAGTAATTGAGTTATGGGATCCTGTACCTGCTGACGGAAACGTGCGGCCAGTTGTTCGCCTGCCAAGATTTCCAAGTCCTCATCCGGAAAATCGATGGCTGCCTCCAGCATTGCAAGAATGTCCAGGAGGTGGCCGCGCAGTTCGGTGATGATGGTTTGGAGGCCACCTCGCAGGTGCTCGCTGGCAAGATCTAGACTGCGCCTGGTTTTTGATTGAATCAGGTCTAAAACCGCCTCAGCCTGGGTCAAGTCAATGCGCCCGTTTAGGAAGGCACGACGGGTGAACTCTCCAGGTTCTGCCAACCGGGCACCTGCCTGAGTCACCAGGTCTAGAATGTGGTCTAGGACAGCAAAGCCGCTGTGACAATTGATCTCGACCACGTCTTCCCGTGTGTAGGTTGAGGGTGCGCGCATAAAGCTGACAAGCACCTCATCCACGGTGTTTTCGGTTTTGGAGTCAAGGATGTGGCCGTGATAAAGGTGGTGGGATTCTATGGTTTCCAGTGAACCGGATGGGTCAAACAGTCGGCGGCCAATGGCCCATGCCTCAGGGCCACTGATTTTTATGATGCCTATACCGCCCGCGCCTATGGGGGTGGCAATGGCGGCAATGGTGTCCTCGAAGGACTCGCAGAGTTTCATTGCTCATGGAACCACTGGGCCCGGATGGAGGTTGGGCCTATGAGTTACGTGAAGTGGTCTGTTTTCCTCCAGAGTGTTCTTTTCTCACGGGAAAGACCACCACTTTGCGCAAGGCCCCATCCCCCTTGCTTTTGGTCCTCACTTTGCGATCGTCCTTCAAGGCCAGGTGAATGATGCGGCGGTCGTGGGAGCTGAGGGGGCTGCTGGCTGCCGGTTTGCCAGATTTCTTGGCGCGGTTGCCCAAATTCAGCGCCACCTCGGTAAGGGCCTTGCGTCTCCTCTCCCGATAATTTTCTGTATCCACAACAATGTGGGCCTTCTTAGATGCTCGCCGGTTGTAGATCTTGTTGACAATAAACTGCAATGATTGCAGGGTCTGGCCTCGTTTTCCGATGAGCAGGCCGGAGCCGTTGCTCGATATGTCCAATTTGATCCGGTCTTCCGCCCAGGTAGCTTGCACAGTTGTTGGAACCTGGATGTGGGCGAGAATACTTTCCAGAATTTCTCTCGCTTCTGCAAGCGACGTATCATCGCCAGATTCTTTTGGAGACACCAGGATCTTTGCTTTTCTGGTGCCTATGCCGAAGATGCCGGATGAACCTTGGGAAACAATTTCGATTTCCAGCTGATCCGCAGTAAGGTTTAGACGTTGACAAGCCGATTCTATGGCCTCCTCAACTGATTTTCCTTCTATTTCCATGGTAGACATGGTTTCCTCCGAAATCTACAAATTGAACAATACACTGATGCTCTCAATAACAGTCAACAGCAGGCTCAATCAGGCAACTTTCTTGTTGATGTAATACTGTTGACCAATGGACAGAATGTTGTTGACCAGCCAGTAAAGCACCAAACCGCTGGGAAAGTTCACGAAGAAGACGGTGAAGATCACAGGCATCATCATCATCATCTTCTCCATTTTAGGGTCACCGCCGGTGGGTGACATCTTCTGTTGGAGATACATGGACACACCCATAAGCACGGTCAGTATAGGAAGTCCGTCACCGAGATAAGGGATTTGGACTCCTATGGGAAACCGATCCGGCGCCGACAGATCATTGATCCACCAGAGAAAGGGCGCATGGCGCATGGCTATGGAGCTATAGAGCAGCCGATATAAGGCAAAGAAGACCGGAATCTGCAAGAGCATAGGAAAACAGCCTCCCACGGGATTTACCTTATGGGTCCGGTACATCTGCATGATCTCTTGGTTCATCTTTTCTCTGTCATCTTTATATTTCTCCCGTATCTTTTGCATTTTTGGCTGGAGTTTCTTCATTGCCTTCATGGAGACATAGCTCTTATGGGTGAGTGGCCAGAAAAGAATCTTAATGAGCAGAGTTAGTAAGATGATGGCCACCCCGTAGTTGTGGAGATAACGGTAGAAGAACTTCAGACAGACAAGCAGAGGTTGAGCAATGACATCAAACCAACCAAAATTAACCGCTTTGGCAAGCCTGGGGTCAGCAGCCTTGAGAGTGTTTACCTCCTTGGGCCCGAGGAAGAGCTTGTAGGCAAATTTCTGTTGGACTCCAGGTTGAAGAGCTATCTTAGGACCAATTAAGGTAATCTCCACCATCTGGGTAGCTGCATCCAGGGCTTCTAGTTGAGCATGATTGGGAGTGAGCTCCACAGGGAGCATAGCAATGATGAAGAACTGGCCAGTGTAGGCAACCCAATCAATGGGGCCAGGAAATTTTTTTTCCCCTTCGATCTTCTTAAATTTCACTTCTTCCAATTCATTGTTTACTAAAAAAGAAGGCCCTTGGAAGGTGTAGCGGCTCCCGGTCCCGGCGGATATGGGCTGGCTAATGAGGCCGAGGGTGGGGGCATTTTCCCAAGGCTGATTGCCCAGATTCTCAACACTCACGGTGAGATCGATCAGATAGCTGTCCGCAGTGAAGTGGTACTGACGAGTAAGGCGTAACCAACCTGGTGCTTCGTAGCTGAAGGTGAGCGTGCGGTTTTGGCCCTTGTTGATCGTCACAGACGTTTCGCTATCGGCCACATACGGGGCCAGGTTCAGCGCTGCCACCGGGCGATCCACAAAATTGAATGGGAGAGGCAAATGCTCGATCTTTTTCGTCTTGACCAGTTCCTTCCCCGGCGAATCTGCCGCCATGGTTTCCCGATAGTTCTTGAGAACAAAACTCCTCAGTCGCGCCCCGGTTTCCGTAAAGACCGCACGGTAGAGCGGGGTTTCTACTGTTATGTCTCGAGCTGTGTGAGCAGCCGGAGTTGGGTAAGAAGGTGTTGTGGGTGCGGGAGCTTCACTTGTGGGGGTTTTGGGGACCGGTGGTTCTGCCTGGTCAGGCTTGGTTGGTGCCGGGGCTGGTTGCTCAACCGCCGGTGAGGTACTGGGTGGAGCCGGCTGCCTTTTCGGGACAAAAAACTTCTCCCACAAGACCAGCACGATGATACAGAGCACGATCGCCAACAAGACGCGTTTTTCCATACTATAGAACTCCTGCGGCAGATGAGAAAGTTCGGCCCGGTCAATTCACGTACATGTATGGACCAGCCCTCCGAATCAGGACTGAACCAGAGCAGGGGTAACCGCTAGTGCTCCACTGAGTGACGGGCATAGAAGTCTTTTGATCACCGGTGGTTATCAATCGGGTCGTAACCGCCAGCATGAAACGGATGGCAACGCAGGAGGCGTCGGGAGGCAAGTACCAGGCCTCGGGCCACACCGAATG
>JASFGC010000177.1:0-7370 GCA_050123975.1 Syntrophobacterales bacterium
TGACCGACATTATCCCCACAACCCCGTTTCTCTCCACATTGCGCTGTGCTGCTTCAAGGGCTTCAGGGTCGATCTCCAGACCCAAAACCCGCTGCGCCCCAAGGCGTGCAGCAACAATTCCCAAAATACCACTGCCGGTGCCCACGTCCAATACAGATTGAGCCGGGTCCCCCTCGCCTGCTGAGACACTGGTGAGAATGTGCTCGAGTATCTCGATGCAAAGAGCTGTGCTCGGGTGATTACCGGTACCAAAGGCCCGTTCCGGATCGATTTCTATAACAACCTGATTTGCACTTGACTCATAAGGTTCCCAACTGGGTTTCACCACCATACATTTGCCAATCCGTATGGGTTTAAAAAAGGTTTTCCAGGATTCTGCCCAATCTTCATTTTGCAGGTTTTCCTGAAGTACTTTTAGTGGTGGCAGTTCTGGGTACAGCTGCTGAAGGTCCTTGTAGTAACGGTGCAACTGTTTGAGGCAGTATCGAGCTTCTTCGCCCCGAAGGCAGTACGCTTTGATCCAGTTGTTTTTGAACTCCACACCCCGGCCCGTTTGCTCCACCAGAAAGTCCGCCATCGGTTCCCGCACGACTTCCGGCGACCAAACAGACAGGCAAACCCATTTCATTTCTCATCTCTCATTGTTTATACATAACTGTATATTGAAAATGCTACAGCGAGCGCATTCCCCGTAGTCCGCCGGAGGCGGACGGGGTTAGCGAGCGAACTACAATAAAATCGAATCAATTCCTTACCTTTCGAAGATTCCCTGCCCGCCCCAGGCGGACTGCAGGGAGCTTCAATAATATAACTTTACTACAGTTGAAAACGAGAAAGGTGAATTGTCAAATGCTCATTTGAAATGATGTGATGCGTTGCGCTCTTTGCTAAGCAGCCGACCCGGTTTTTGCTCTTTCCGCCGCCATCATTCTCATTTTCTGCAGGAATACTACAAAAGCGTAAATGGCTATGCCGAGCATATAGAAGTAATACTTATAGGAAGGATCCACATTGAAAAGCGAGGCGACTCCACCTGGGTGGAAGAGGGTGAACCATGCCGCCAGAAAGAAAGGAATCTCATACAGTTTGTTTTTGATCAAACACCACCCCTGGGCAAAGCACTCAAAAGAAGACATCCCAATCAGGGACATGATGAAGATCATAATGCCCTGTGGCCAACTATTGATGTTGTGCAGTATCAACTCCGGATTGAAGACAAGCATGAAAGCGATACAAGAGGTTCTGATATCATACAAGAAGCCCTGTACACCCGTTGGAATCGGCTCAGATTCTGCTATGGCGGCGGCAGCATAAGCGGCAAGACCTACGGGTGGCGTGTCATCGGCCAGAATGCCAAAGTAAAAGCAAAACAAGTGAGCAGCCATCAGGGGAATAATAAAGTCAAGAAGGCCTCCCACTTCAACAATGATGGGAGCCGTCAAAGACGCCATTACAATATAGGTGGCTGTGGTGGGAAGTCCCATACCAATTATGAGACTGGCGATGGCGGTGATGAGAAGCAAGAGAAAGATATTACCGTGGGAGAGGACCTCCACAACAGCCGATATCATTCCTCCGATGCCCATGTTAACAACGCCCACGATTATTCCCGCGGATGCACAGGCAAGGGCCACGGACATCATATTCTTGGAGCCCTGGATAAAGCCATCCCGAATAATGAAAATTCCATCTTTTATCGCCGAGCCCACTCCCCTTTTCTCCAGAACCGCTTTTCTTATTTCCTGATAGAAGATAACCACAAACAGAAGTAGGATTGACCTGAATGCTGCCAGCTCGGGTGAATGTCTCAGATAGACGAGTTCATAAAGCAGAACTGCCAGCGGCAGCAAGTAATGTGCTCCACCTTTTAGCGTCCCCCAGAAGCTGGGGACATCTTCCTTGGGAAGGCCTTCGATCCCCAGTTTTGATGCTTCGAGATGAGCAATGCAGAAAAGCCCGAAATAAGAAGCGAAAGCCGGAATGGCAGCGGCTTTGACCACCTCGATGTAAGGCACGTTTACGTATTCGGCAATGATGAATGCCGCCGCCCCCATAATTGGCGGCATCAGCTGCCCGTCCGTGCTGGCGGCGACCTCGACTGCCGCAGCTTTCTTGGCCGGATAACCAATTTTTTTCATCAGGGGTATGGTGAAGGGTCCGGTGGTAACGATATTGGCAATGCTGGAGCCGGACACCAAGCCGGTGGCACCGCTGGCAACAATGGCAGCTTTAGCAGCACCCCCCTTGAACCGACCGAGAAAGGAGAGCGCAAGGTCGGTGAAAAATTTTCCTGCTCCCGCCTTGTCCAATAAAGCGCCTAAAAGGACAAACAGGTAGACAATGGCAGAGGAAACTCCGAGGGGGATACCGTAGATTCCTTCTGTTGAATTGGTGATGTTGCTCAAGTATTTGCTGAGGGAAACCCCTTTGAATGCTATAAGATCAGGCATATAAGGCCCAAGGAAGGCATAGAGCGTAAAACCAAGGGCAATGACTGAAAGAGCAGGGCCAATTATTCTCCGTGTCGCCTCAAGAAGGAGGATTACCAGGATCGTTCCCGAAATCATGTCCGCAGTGGACGGATCTCCGGCCCGCATGGCGATCCCTTCATAGAAAATTGCCAGATAGAGCGAAGTAAAAGCACCTACAGCCGCGCAAATGTAATCGAGCATGGGGATACGGTCGAGTACAGAAAGGTAGCCCAGGTATTTTCTCTTTCGTTTAAAACATGGCATCAAAAGAAACAAAAGAGCCATTGCGAAAGCAAGGTGTATGGCCCTCTCTTGGGTGCTGTCAATCACGAGAACACTGGGAAGTGCCAGCTGATAAAGCGCCCAAGAAATGGCGATAATTGCTACAATATAGTACTCGAATGGACGCAAACTACGGACTTCAGCCCGTTCTTCTCTGAGGAGTTCTTCTGCGGTTCTTTCTCTTTTATCTTTTTCCATTCTAGCCGTAATTATGTAGTTTACCTGTCCCGTTACCGGTTGCAATCCATTGAGACAACAGATTAAACGTGAATTTACAAGACTAACCGTGGGAACCCGGTTCCCTTTACACCAGAGGGATTGGGGCTAGTCGAAATGCTACTTCTTCTTGTAGAAGAGAACACTCACCGGAGAGTGCCGGAACATCTTTTCAGCCACGGATCCTGCCAGCAACCGGGGATGATCGCTTCTTCCTTTGGATCCCATGACCACTAGGTCAACATCTTCTTTTTCCACCAGCTTAAGCAGTTTGTCAACAGGATTGCCGACTCTAAACGTCGAACTGACTTTCTCTGTGGGAAATCCAGACTCCGCTACCATTTTCTTGAGTTCCGCCTTGCGCTCTTCTTTGACGCCTTCGACGTAATCATTCGCGCTTACGCTATAGCCCATGGATTCAATCTTGCTGATTGCCTTCACATCCTTGGCATTAATGACATTTGCCACGATCAGCTCGGCTTGCAGTTGGGTCGCCAGTCGAGTCGCATATGCAAATGTTCCAGCACAGTAGTCCGAGAAGCATATCGCTACCAAGATTTTATTCACTTCAGGCATGATGTCTCCTTAATAGTTGAGCCGGTTTGACCAGTTTAGTCAGTTTAGCCGGTTAAAATACTGAGTTCGCCTGCCAACTGTCTTAACCGGCATAACTGGCTCAACCGACTTAACCGGCGAACCGGCATAACCGGCTAAACCGATTCATTTCCCCTTTTGCAGATCGCGAATCGGTAAGGCTCGGTAAGCTTTCCAATGACGCTTGAGCTCCATATAATGATAGCCCCGCTGGAAGTTAAAAACCCGGGCTGTTATGCTCTTGACCTCGCTCGTCCACACCCAACCACAGCTCAGTTGGATCTCGGGGACCACCTTAACCATCTGGCCACAAGCGCTCTCATACCCTTTATACTTTTTGTCGCGCACGAATAGACTTTTAAGCTCCTCGTTGGTGGGCATCCGCCAGTTGTCGTACTTGCCGATGATCTGCGGCGGCCCCCATCTACACCATCTCTCCGCTCCCCGCCAATCAATATCACCCTGATTGTCGTATTTAGCCCACATTACTCCCAACTGGTGGTCGGTTACCGTGCCGTCGCCATTGTCGGTAAAGCGTTCCCCACCAAACGCCGGTGACTGGCTGCATATGAGCAAAATAGTTATCAAGCATACGTACAAAGGTCGAAGCCTAGACATGTTTACACTCCTTGTGCACGTCCCTTGCCAGGTACTTTCTATGCCGGGGCAGGAGCGGCAGCTTTCGGCCTTCTCGGCCATTGCATCAGGTATATCACTCCAAAGACGGCAAGACCTATGAGGTACATCCAGAAACGCTTCTCATGGGCAACGCCAAGCCAACTGGCAATCGCATCCGGCCGCATCAAAATGAAGGTGGCAGCCAACAGCAAGGGTAATTCGTAGAACCTGTTCTTTGCCACTAACCACCCTTGAGTAGCCGAGGCAAAAGCGAAGTTGCCCATACAAGCCATCAAAAAAATCAGTATCCCTGCCGGCCAGCTCGTGATGTTGTGCAAGATAAGATCACTGTTGAAAATGAACATGAAGGGCAAAATGGCCGTGCGGATATCGTACATGAACCCCTGAATGCCCGTAGGTATGGGGTCCGACTTGGCAATTGCCGCCGCAGCGTAGGCAGCCAGACCCACAGGCGGGGTGTCATCGGCCAGAATGCCGAAGTAAAAGCAGAAAAGATGAGCAGCCATCAATGGAACGATGAAATCGTACATACCTCCGATCTCAACGATAGCCGGCGCTGTGAGTGAGGCCATAACAATGTAGGTGGCGGTGGTGGGCAACCCCATACCGATGACCAGGCTGGCAATGGCCGTTATGATCAACAGCAGGTAGATGTTCCCCCCTGAGAGGGTATCGATGATCCCTGTAATGAGCCCACCCAGACCCATGGCCACCACGCCGACGATAATACCAGCGGCGGCGGTGGCCAGGGCCACGGAAACCATATTCCTGCCACCGGCTGCCAGCGCTGAAAAGATCTCAACGATACTCTGCTTGAAGGCCGGGCCAATGGGTTCTTTGTTGAAATAAGCTTTCACCGGATTCTGCAAGAGCATAACCGCAGCCATGACCCAGATGGCATGAAAGGCGGCCAGCTCTGGTGAGTGTCGCACGATTATCAATTCATAGAGCAGCAGGAGCAGGGGGATGAGAAAGTGGGAGCCGGCAACAAGGGTTTTAAAAAATGGCGGCAATTCTGCCCGCGGTATACCCCGTAAACCCAGCTTTGAGGCCTCGATATGGGTGATGTAGAAGAGAGCCGCGTAAGAGGCAAAGGCCGGAACCGCAGCGGCCTTGATCACCGCGATGTAGGGCACATTGACATATTCGGCGATAATAAAGGCTGCCGCGCCCATGATGGGGGGGGCGAGCTGGCCGTCGGTGCTGGCCGCCACCTCCACCGCAGCAGCCTTCTTGGCAGGATATCCCACCTTTTTCATCAAGGGTATGGTGAAGGTGCCGGTGGTAACAATGTTGGCGATGCTTGAGCCGGACACCAGGCCGGTGAGCCCACTGCCCACAATGGCAGCCTTGGCCGGCCCTCCCTTGAACCCCCCCAGAAGACTCAAGGCCAGATTGATGAAATACCTGCCCGCCCCTGCCTTGTCCAGCATGGCACCAAAGAGAACGAACAGGAAGACAATGGTGGCCGAAACATCCAAGGGGATGCCGTAGATGCCTTCGGTGGACATGGTCATCTGGCCGATGAATCGATCCAGAGACACTCCCTTAAAGGCGATGAGATCAGGCATATAGGGCCCCAAGAAGGAGTAAGCGATAAAGGCAGTGGCAATGGCGGGAAGCGCAGGGCCAATTACGCGACGCGAAGCCTCCAGGAGCAAGACCGTCAGGGCCAGGCCGAAAACAAGATCACGGGTGTTGGGGGCACCGTAGCGCTCGATGATGCCACCGAAGTCAACCATAATATATATGGCTGAAAAGGCGGCAATAATGGCAATCAAATAGTCAAAGACAGGAATCTTGTCAGTTGCAGAGAGAAACTTGAGGCCAAAAAGTGTCTTCCTGAGAGTAGGATAGTTTAAAAAAACAACCAGCAGGGCAAAACCGAGGTGAATGGCCCTGATGTATACCGTATCCAGAATGAGCCAACTGGCAATGGACAACTGAAAAAATGACCAGATGACGGCAATGGTGGGAACGACGTATTTGTCAGCACCCTTTGGTATGCGGCCGATCCCTTCTTCCTCCTCGGCCAGCTTCTTTGCCAGTTCAAGCCCCTCTTCCTTTTCCTGCTTTTCCGTGTCATTCATTGGATCACCTGACGTTTTGAGGGTTCTTTAAGTCGTTGATAAAACAACCTTCAAAGGCTGTCCACATTCGTATCCTAACTGGTGCATTTTGGCTAGATTGGCATCTTGGGCTATTGGAATAATGGGACAACGCGAGCAAAAGAGGGATAAATCAGACTGGTTTGACGTATCTTGCCACATCCATCATTCCAATATTCCATTACCCCAACATTCGGGACTGAGGGGCCCACCTGGAAGGTAGGAACTTTGAAGACGGAAACAACAGGCGGCGGGAATATCCCGCCGCCTGTTTGCATGCTTACCGGTTCTACATCATACCAGCTTCTTTGTAGTACTTCATGGCGCCCGGGTGAATTGGTGCCGACATACCTTCCAGCATATTTTCCTTGGTCAGAACCTGGTAGGCCGGGTGCAGCTTCTTGAAGTCTTCGAAGTTATCGAAAACCTCCTTGGTGATGGCGTATACCACCCGATCAGGCACCTTGGCCGAAGTGACAAAGGTGGCCTTCACACCAAAGGTCTCTACGTCTTTGGTGTTGGTGGCACCTGGATAGAGTTTGATCGGGATGAAAGCCTTGGCGTAGTATGGATACTTTTTCAGCAGTTTATCCACCCCGGTGATGGGGACGAAATGGACCTTCCTCCTGCCGGCGGTGGCCTCTTTGATGGCACCACTGGGATGACCCACGGTGTAAAAGAAGGCATCGATGCGGCCATCCTGCAGCAAGCCGGGAGCCTCAGCAGCCTTGACTCCCTCTGCCTTCAGGTCCTTTTCGTAGTTGATACCGGCATTCATCAAGCCATCAATGGAGTTCTGTCGCTGGCCGGAGCCGGGGTTACCGATGTTAACTCTTTTCCCTCTGAGGTCATTGATGGATTTGATCCCGGCGTCATCTGCGGCCACTAGGGTAATGGATTCCGGATGGATAGTGAATACGGCCCGGAGATCTTTCTGGGGGCCTTTCTCCTTCCATTCAGCCAGCCCTTTCATGGCTTGGAACTGACGGTCAGACTGGACCACGCCGAATTCCAGGTCGCCAGCCATCACCGCATTGACGTTAAAGACCGATCCACCTGT
>JASFGC010000178.1:0-7321 GCA_050123975.1 Syntrophobacterales bacterium
CTCTGGGTCCAATGCAGGTGGGGGTGCTCCGGTGACCTTGGCCGGGGCCATGGCCCTGGGAATTGCAGAAAATCTGGTGGGGCTGGTGGTACACCAAATTGCCGGCAAGGGTTCTCCTTTTCTTTTTGGCCCCAATGTGAGTGCCTTGGACATGAAGTCCAGCGTGGTCTGCTACGGTTGCCCGGAGTGGAGTCTCACCCAGGCCGCCCTGGCTGACATGCGAGACGAGATATATGGTCTGCCTATTTGGGCTTTTGCCGGAGCCTCGGATTCCAAGGTTTTGGATGCCCAAGCGGGAGCTGAAGCCATGTTTTCCATTATTACGGCCCTGCTCTCACGTGCGAACCTGATCCACGATGTGGGTTTTCTGGAATATGGCAGTACCTCTTCCCTCGAGATGATTACCATGGCCAACGAACTGATAGCCATGAGCCGTTTTTATGTCCAGGGAATTCCGGTAAATGATGGCACTTTGGCTCTGGAGGCGATAGAAAGGGTAGGCCGCGGCGGTCCCGGGTCCATTTTCCTCATGGATGACCACACCTACGATCATTTCATGGAAGCCTTGTTTCTGCCGAAACTCCTAGATCGTTCCCGCTACGATGCTTGGGAAAAGGATGGGGCCCTGAATCTTTACAACCGCTGTAATGAGGAGGCCAAGAGAATTCTTGCCGAACATGAAGTTGATCCCAAACCAGACACTGTGCTCAAAGAGATAGAACAAATTCTGAAAAATAGCTGAGGTCGAGGCTTTTTACTATGCCAGTGGGTCTACCACCATACAGGCCGCTTTCACCTGAAGATGTAAAGAAGATAGACCAGACGTCCCGCCGGATATTGGCACGTGTGGGAATCAGAGTACTGGACCAAGACCATCTCGATAGACTCAAGGCGGCGGGTGCCATTGTTGACCAGTCAGAACAGAAGGTGCGCTTTGAGTCCGCGTGGCTGGATGAATTTTTGGCTCAGGCGCCCTCTCAGTTCGTTCTTTATTCTCGAGACGGAAAAAACGATGTGCATCTTGGAGAGGGAATGGTGCATTTTGCCAATGGAGGCCGAGTATTTCGTATCCTTGATATGGGCACTGGCGGTTACCGTCTCACCATGCTGAGGGATGTGGCTCATACCGCCACCCTGGTGAATCAACTGAAAAATATTAGTCTCTACATCATTGCTTGTCAGGCCCATGACTTGGAGCCCCAATACTATCATCTCAACGATTTCTATCAGGCCCTGAACTTCACCTCCAAACATGTAATGGGAGGCTGTGATGATGTTGCGGGTGTTCAACAAATGTTGGCACTTGCACAGCTCATAGCGGGAGGGGAAGAGGAGCTTCGGGAAAAACCCTTCGTTTCGGTAATAAGCAATCCCATAAGCCCCCTTACCATAGACGCGAACACGCTAGAAATTCTTACTATCTGTGGCACCAGCGGCATCCCTGTCACCTGTGCACCGGCACCCATCTCTGGTGCCACCGCGCCGGCGACCCTGGCAGGGACCTTATGCCAAATGCATGCGGAGGCCTTGGCGGGAGTAGCTATCACCCAAGTATGCGCCCCTGGGGCGAAGGTGCTCTATGGAGCAGTGCCCAGCACCATGGATATGCGGCATATGGAATACACCATGGGCTCCGTTGAAATGGCTATAATGAATGCAGCTGCAGTACAACTGGCGAAGCTTTATGATTTCCCCATTTACGGTTCGGGCGGCGTTACTGAGGCCAAGAGGCCTGACATCCAATCTGGCTGTGAAAAGACATTTTCCAACTTGATGGTTGCCATGAATGGAGCAGACCTCGTTCATTTGGCAGCTGGGATGTTGGATTCAGGGAATTCAATTTCCTACGAACAGTACGTGATAGATAATGAGATCATTGGAATGATCAACAGGATTCTTTCGGGTATCAGGGTGAACGAGGGTACGCTCGGTTTCGATGTGATTGAAAAAGTCGGCCCGGGAGGAAATTATGTTATGGAAGATCACACCATCGAACACATGAAGGAGGAATTCTTCTATCCTGACCTGAGTGTTCGCTGTAATTTCGATATATGGGAGGAGAGAGGCAGGCCCAGCATGTTGAGCCGTGCCAACGATCTGGTCGATGAAATTCTGGACGATGGCAGAGAGGGGCTGTTGGATACGGATTTGATTCTTGAAATAAAAAAGAAGTTCTCTGGTATTCAAAATCTTTAGACGAAATAGTAAACTATTACGTGAAAACAATGATAAAGAGGGGCGAAACGAAAATAGATGCGCCCATCGACACGAGTCATTGCATGTGATGTATTCAGGCCAGCATTGGAGCACCTGAGGCTGGAAGAGAGATACCCTCGCCTGCGTTTTCGTTACCTGCCGTCCAACCTACACTTGCGGCCGCAAGACTTAAAAAGGCAGCTGTCAGAGGCAATCACCTCAGCCAGACAAAGAAGCGAACGCATCCTCTGCCTTTACGGCACTTGTTTTCCTGACATCGAAGACTTCTGTAGACAGCGAGGGGTTACCAAAGTCCCAGGGCTGCACTGTTTTGAGACGCTCCTCGGCAGCAGAGAGTACGAGAATGTAATCAACGAGATTCCCGGCACCTATTTTTTGGAAAGAGACCTCATCCTGAATTTCGAGGAATACTGCCTGAAACCGCTGGAACTCCATGACGAGGAAATGAGAAAATCGTTTTTTGAACACTACGAGAGAATAATATATTTGCGACAGCCGTCAGATCCTGATTTGTTGTTTAAAGCCAATGAATTGGCTACATTTTTGCAGCTCTCCTTAGAGATTCGGGATGCTGATTATTCGCACTTGAAAAAGACATTCGACGACCTACTGTAAGTCAGTGAATCTGTGCAGTTGGAAAGTGCAGCTGGCTGGAGCCAGTGCAGGACCAGCAAAGATGAAAAAGCCGAAGAACAAAAAGAAAAAAAAGAAACGGCGTTCCTTTTCCTTGCCCCCCAAGAGAAAGCAGAAAGGGAGGCACGTTTGGCTCAAAGTCTTGCCCGATGACCTCTGGTTGAAGGTCCGCCGGGGAAAGACCATCTTGGAGGCTCTGCAAAAGACGGATAAGGAGTTGGAAGGAGACTGTGGTGGCCTCGGGAAGTGCGGCAAGTGTAAGGTGAAAATCCTTTCTGCCATAGGTCCCCCTTCCGCGGAGGCACAGGAACTGCTCGACGCAGATGAGATTAAGGCGGGCATCCGGCTGGCGTGCCGCATCAAGATCAAGAAGGATCTCACCATCTACGCTGGCGAGGATGACCCCGAGGCAACCTATTATCAAATTCTTAATACGGGCCGCAGGCCACTTTTCTATCACGATCCTCTGCTGGAAAAGCAGTTGGTCACTTTGACCCAAGACGCTCACAATGACGGACTTGCCGATTTTGACAAGATTAAACTAGCAATGGGGCCGAAGTATGACGATTTGACTGCACCAATTAACTGTCTTCGCTCCCTACCCAAGATGCTGGCGAAAACACATTTTCATGGAACTGCAGTATTGCACGGGAAATCCATGCTTGCTTGGCAATCCTGGGAGGAGTGGGGCCGTCGTTACGGATTAGTCTTTGATTTGGGTACAAGCACGTTAGTTGGAAAGCTTATCAGCTTGCATGACGGAAATGAGGTCGCAGCCATCTCTCGTCTCAACAGCCAGAGCAAGTACGGTTCGAACGTCATCAGTCGTCTGCAGTACGTCAAGGAGAATTCAAAGGGGCTCGAGCGTCTGAACAGACTTTTGATAAAAGATGTAAACCTCATCACTCAACGTCTACTGCAGGTGAAGGGGTTGCAACCGGAGGAAGTTTTTATTGGAATTGCTGCAGGTAATACTACCATGCAGCATCTTTTTTTACGTTTGGACCCCAGAGGAATCGCCCAAGCACCTTTCAATCCCGTTTCCACAGATGGCATGATCGTCAAAGCAGGTGATGTGGGTCTCGAGGTACACCCTGAGGCCCTCCTCTATGTGATGCCTACGCGATCCGGCTACATTGGTGGAGACTTGATCAGCGCCGTCCTTGCTTCTGGCGCCGCAGAGCAGGATGGTCAGATGATTTTGGGTATGGATTTAGGTACCAATGGGGAGATCTTTCTTGGCAACCGCAAGCGTTTGCTGACCTGCTCGGCAGCGGCAGGGCCCGCCCTCGAGGGTGCGAAAATCTCCCAGGGGATGATTGCCAGGTCTGGAGCGATTGAGGGGGTCAGCTCAGAGAATGGCGACTTCTCATGCAGAGTCATCTCGAACATCAAACCCAAGGGAATTTGTGGGAGCGGGCTGGTTGATCTGGCAGCGGTGCTGTTGCACACCGGCATCGTCGATCACGAGGGTTTAATCCACCCTGATCTCGAAAATACTAACAGTATTACAGAGTCGAGAATCATTGAAAGATCAGGAGTGTATGACTTTTTAGTGGCCGGAGCGGATGAGACTTTGGATGGTAAACCGATCTATCTCACCCAACAGGACATTCGTGAACTCCAACTCGCCAAGGGTGCTGTAGCAGCGGGCATCAGAACCCTAATGGACGAGATGGGTATTGGGGTAGATGACATTGACCATATCTATCTAGCCGGAGCCCTCGGGAATTACGTTCACCCCCTCAGTGCCATGCGCATCGGTCTTATTCCCAGGGTAAGACCGGGCATCGTCCAATCTCTCGGCAATGCTGCCAGCACGGGCGCTTCCATGGTGTTGTTATCCAAGGCGCACTGGCAGAAGGCCAATGATCTGGCTCACTCCATCGAGCACATCGAGCTCTCCACCCGCCTCGATTTCAATGATTACTTCGTTGAAAGTCTAAATTTTCCAGAAGAAAATCTTTGGTAAAAAGGCTTAAGGCTCCAGGCGCAAGGCATAAGGTAAAAATACTTCTTGAACCGTGATCTTTATGCCTTGTGCCTTGCTCTAAAGCTTGGGCCATTGCCCCACGGTATCAATGGCTCGACCGTCACCAAAATGCTCTGTAAAAATTCGGAAATAATAGAGCTCCTCTTTGCTTCGGATGAGGGGATATCTGGCTTGGGCCTCCGCTAGTTCATCATCTCCTAATACATTCTCAAAGTAGCCTGGGAGTAAGGCAGCCGAGCCTGAGCCTTGCGAGAACTCCTGCTTTACTCGCTGGGTAATTGCTGCTGGCAGGGACGACTCAAAAGCCTTTCTGAAAATCCACTTCTCAACCTTGTCGTTGCCCACTTGCTTCTGTTTGTACTCCGCAGGAATCGCCAAGGTGTAGCGAAACAGCTCTCCTGATATCAGTGGGGCCACCACCCTGACGGAATTACAGTGGTTCATTCGGTCCAGCCTCAATGAAGCATTATTGTGTAAAAAGCCAATACACTCCATCTGGCGTGCAAATAGCTCTTCGGGAGGGAAGTCCTTGAGATAAATATAGCCGCAGAAAATCTCGTCTCCACCCTCTCCAGAGAGGAGGAGGTCGATGCCTCGCTCACCGGCGTATTTGGAAATGAGGTAGTTAGATGCGGAACCTCTCACCAGAGACGGGTCAAAGGATTCCAGGAAATAAATGACTTCGGGTAGCACTGCAAGTATGTGGTCGAGATCCACGATGAGCTCGTGATGGTCTGATTGAATGTGATCCGCCATTATACGAGCGCTGAGGATATCACCGATTTCTCCTACGCCTACCGCAAATGTTTGCAGTTTGGCATTTTTGCCGAGCTTTTCTTTACAAAGCTCGTTTGCCAGATAGTTGATCACACTACTATCCATGCCACCGCTCAGCAAACCAGCCGTGGGCACACTAAAGTCTATCCGGTTACGCAGGCTCCTCATGATGATTTGCCTGATATCTTTCACCATTTGCTCTGGGTCGGAGTGCAAAATCTCTGGTGGTGCTTCGGGCAGCTGAGCGAAACGGACGAGGTTGCCGTCACTATCCATATAATGTCCTGGTGGGAATTCATTGATATCATCCGTCACAGCGACCAGACTTTTCAGCTCTGTGGTCAGATACAGGGTATCGCCTTTACGGCCGTGAAAAAGTGTCTTGATGCCTAGCAGGTCACGAGCTGCAAATATGTCCTCACCATCGGAAATCACAAAGGCAAAAATGGCGTCGTCCAGATGCTGGAACATGTTACTGCCATATTCTTGGTAAAGGTGCAGAAGTATGCGCTCTTCTGCAAACGGACCAGCAGAGATCCCACAGGTCGGAACCAACTGGTCCACGTTTCCCATCTGGCCATCGTAACAAATTCTCAATCCCCCATTGGCTAAACTGCCAATTGGAACACGAGCTTCATCGGGAATTGCACTAGGACAGTCCGCTCTTAGGTAGTTCTGGGCCATAATTGCGCTCTTATTCGTCAAGATTCCCGAGAGGTGAGGGCCTCGATAGCTTATCTTCTCGAACATTTCCTTTACCTTCGCATAATCCGGACTACCATAGCCAACCACAAGACCACTCATAGACAGCTCCTTAAGCCAGGTTTCAGGTGTCAGGTGTCAGGTTTCAGAAATGATAGATTTGAAGACTGAAACCGGGCACCTCAAAATTTGGTTATTGGAATTTGATCTTGGTTATTTTCGGATCTCAAAAATCCCCACAAGACCATGTCCCATACCAGTACCGGGCTGCAGTTCCATTTCGAGCTTGCGCAGGGCAAACCCAAGAACTGACTCGATCACATTTGCCCGGACGTCTCCCCACTTGAGCCAGCCCACTCCTTCTACGACCTTGCGCATGGTTTCCATGGCCTCTTTCAAAGGTGTCGGGTAGAAGGGGAGTATCTCCGGAACACTGCAGAATTCAGCTTTATCACAATCGTATTCTCCGAGCAAATGCATAGTGTGCTTGACCAGAGCGTTGGTAGACATAAAAAACATCTCAAAGAAGTTGTTAATGTGGTCGAATCCCTGCCTGGGGACGTAATCAACCAGAAGAGTTTCCAGGTCTGTGCGCACATAGTTTTCAAAAAGGGCGTTCACCGGGCCACGCAGCTTGGGACAATTCTTGTTGTAATCGCCTGTATCCAAATGCCGGCCCACAAATATGGATCGATCATAGAAGGTCAGAGGTTTGATCTCTATTCCTGATTCCTGTGAGGCTCTCTCAATGATGTCCATGATCTCGTCGCGGCAGACGAGCTTTAAAGCAAAGGAGGCCACGTCTGCTGTGGCTCTCTCCTCTTCGGGATATATGTAGGATATCCGGTAATCCATGAAATATTCTTGGTTTACCGGATGGTGCCAAAGATCCTGCCATTCAATGGTGTAACGGCCAAGCCAGTCACCCATGAAAAGGGCGCGCTCGGGAGCATGTTTACAAATATCGGCAATGATCTTTACGCACTGATCATTGTTGAA
>JASFGC010000179.1:0-7306 GCA_050123975.1 Syntrophobacterales bacterium
GCAGAAATCCTCGTCCAGGCGAGGGAACTCGGCGTCAAAATTCGCTCCCACGAGCGGCAACGGTTAGACGCCAAGGCAGAAACCGCTGCGCACCAGGGGATTGTAGCTCTCCTCTCTCCTTTTTCATTTGTCGATCTGGATGACATCCTTGAAGCGGCCCAGCGTCACGAGCCTGCGCTAATCTTGGTATTGGACGGCATCCAGGATCCTCAGAATCTAGGTGCTCTTATACGGAGCGCATATGTTTGTGGGGCTCATGGAGTGGTGGTGCCAAAGGATCGGTCTGCCTCTCTCACTGCAGCGGTAGCCAAGGCCTCGGCCGGCGCTCTCGAGCACATGGACGTTGCTCGGGTCACCAATTTGAAGCGAACCCTGGAGCTTTTCAAGAAACAAGGAATCTGGGTGGTGGGATTGACCATGGAAGCGGATCGGTTTGTTTATGAACTCGATCTCTGTCAGCCGACGGCTCTGGTGATCGGAGGAGAGGCCAAAGGCATCCGACCGCTGGTAAAAAGAACGTGCGATCTACTCGCTGCAATTCCCCAGCAAGGCCGGCTCAATTCGTTCAATGCTGCAGCAGCCGGTGCTATGGCTTTGTATGAGACAATGCGTCAACGACTTACAGCCGCTCTCCAAAAATAGCAGTTCCCACTCGAATCAGGGTTGCTCCTTCCTCGATGGCCACCTCAAAATCGCCAGACATACCCATGGACAGTTCATGCATTTCAACTCCAGGTAACTGAGCCTCGGCTATCACCTGGCTGAGCTCTCTCAGTTGGCGAAAGTGTGGTCTGGCACGTTCCGGATCGTTGAAGAAAGGTGGCATGGTCATGAGCCCTCTGATTTGAAGATGAGTGAATTCGGAGATCTGTCGGATTAGTTGGAGGCACTGGTCAGGATGAACACCCCCCTTACTCGCTTCGCCGGCGAGGTTCACCTGGATGATGATGGGAATCACTCGCCCCAAAGGTTGAGCGCGGCGGTTCAATTCAGTGGCCAGTTTCAGAGAATCGACAGTTTGAATAAGATCGAAGAGCTTAACCGCGTATTTTGCCTTGTTAGTTTGCAAGCGCCCAATGAAATGCCACCGTGCCTGGCCTCCCACCTGTTCAATTTTGTTTCGAGCTTCTTGGACGTAATTCTCTCCCAAAATGTGCAGACCCGCTGATACCGCTTCTTTGATTTGCTCAACCTCTACGGTCTTTGTGACACCGACCAGTTTCACCGAATCGGGTGAGCGGTTTGAGCGGATGGCAGCATTCGCTATCTTTTCTTTGACCCGGGCCAGATTGTCAGCAATTGATCCCATACACTCCTCAGACTGAATGATGAAAAATTTGGAACCACAGAGTACACCACAGCCGATAAATTCGAAATCCTAAATCTGAAGCACGAAACAAATCCAAAATTGGTCCTGCGGACTCCCCACCCTGCGGGCGGGTCCCCAGTTTCAAATTCTCCAATGTTCAAAACAAGATCCGATAAATTTATGGTTTGTTAGTTTTGGTCATTCGAATTTTGAAAATTCGAATTTGTTTAAGATTTCGATATTCGGATTTCGGATTTATTCCCCTCTGTGATCTCTGTGGTTATAAATCCCTTAATAACGGGACTTGCTATTTGAAGGGATCGGCAACTCGATGACGACGCAATAACTCCACGGTTTCGCAGAGGGGCAAACCCACCACGTTGGAGTAAGAGCCCTCGATTCGTTGAATCAAACAACCGCCGATGCCCTGGATACCATAGGCGCCAGCCTTATCCATAGGCTCGCCAGTTGCAATGTAGCCTTCAATGTCTGCAGCGCTGAGCCTTCTCATAAAAACCTCGGTTTCAACTGCTTGGCGTTCCTCCACTCCGTGGTCTGCGTGTACCAGGCTGACTCCGGTAATGACTTGATGACTGCGTCCACTTAAACGGGAAAGCATGACCGAGGCTTCAGTCGCGTTGACTGGTTTTCCCAAAATTGCCTCATCAACAACAACGATGGTGTCTGCCGCCAATACCCAGTGTCGGGGGTGGTGTTGTGCCACCTCCTTGGCTTTCTCTAAGGCGTAGTAGGTAGCGTGTCGTCTCGGTTCCATACCGCTCTGGTTGGTTTCTTCCAGGCTACTGGGAATGACCCTGAAAGAGAACCCGAGCTGCTGCAGGAGTTCTCGACGCCGCGGAGAGCCTGAAGCGAGGATAAAGGCTTCATTCTTGTTGTTCTTATTCATTAGAGTCCCGGGAATCTATTCATTTTGGCCAAGGCAGAGTTAAATTGCTTCGTCGGTTCACATTACGAGCTGTTTTGGAGTACTGGAGTATTGGAGTACTGGGGTACTGGAAAAAGCCAAAGTCAGAATTTCAACTTGAAAAAGTCTATATCATTACTCCACCACTCCATTACTCCATCTGACTCCAAATGAAGGAAAAACCCTTGGAGCTCCCTCTATGGGCAGCTCAAAACCAGGTCCTCTGACTCTGGATTATTCGCTTTGCTCAGCTGTGATCTCCCCGTCTGCTTTTGGCAACTTGAAAAGTCTGCGGGCGTTTGAGGTCGTTTCTCTGGCCACATCTTCCAAAGTGATATTTCTTAATGAGGCAATTTTTTCTGCGGTGTGGATGAGAAAGGCTGGCTCGTTTCGTTTTCCTCTTTTGGGCACTGGAGCCAGAAAAGGGGCATCTGTTTCCAGGAGCAACCGGTCAAGAGGACATTGTCGAGCCACATTCTGCAGGATGTCTGCTTTCGCAAAAGTCACGGGACCTGCAATGGAGAGATAGAACCCCAGATCCAAACATTTTTTCGCAAACAACCAATCACCTGAGAAACAATGCATGGCACCGCCTATTTCCCAGGCTTTCTGTTGTCGCAAAATCTGCAAAACTTCTTCATGAGCCTCCCGGTCATGGATTACCACGGGCAACCCCAGCTCTCGGGCCACATTGAGCTGTTCGTGCAGGCAGGAGATCTGTACTGGCCGCGGTTTATAGTTGCGGTAGAAATCGAGGCCGATCTCGCCGTACGCTACCACTTGCGATTTGCGGCCCAGGGTCAGCAATTCCTGAAAATCCTTGGACGAGAGAGCGCGGGCATTATGGGGATGGATGCCGATGGTGGCGTAGATCATTCCGTTGGCCTCAGCCAATGCAATGGCCCGCCGGGAGGTAGGGAGATCGATTCCTATGGTAATGACTTGCTGAACACCCACCTGCTTGGCTCGCGCCAGAATTTTCTCTCGCTCTGCGGCCAAGTCCTCAAAGTCTAAATGGCAATGGGTGTCAACGAACAGGTCCATTTGTTTTTGCCCGACGACTATTACGAATCTTGAGCTCTCAGCACTCAGCTATCAGCAAAAACAAACCCGAATATATAACCTGTGTGGAGAGTGGTGGTGCAATAGGGTCTCTTCGGAGTAAAATATCTCAGAGAGTTGTTGAGAGTAATGGTTCAACAAATACAGCTCATTTTTTCTCTGAAGGCTGAGCGCTGATAGCTGAGTGCTCATTCCGGCTGCACTATAGGAAGAAAAGTTAGGGGTGTCAACGATTGGGGTGATAGTTGCTGTTTCATCGCGGCCACTGTTACGATAAAACGAAAGAGGGAGCAGTGTAGATGGAATCATTTTTAATTCTCGGAGCCGGGCGCTTCGGATCCCTGGCAGTACGAAGATTATTGGCACGAGAGAAGATCTCCAGCCTGGTGGTGGTGGACCGGGATGTCCAGGTTCTGAAAAAATTAAGAGAGGAGCCTGTTGAGACAGTTGAGCAGGATGCCATCGATTTCCTCGTTCACTACCCGGGTCTTGGTTCCGAATGGGTCGTTCCGGCCGTTCCAATACACGTTGCCTTTGCTTGGTTGTGTCGACAATTAGCCAGAGAGGGAGTAGTTACTCAAGGTGCAGTTCCCTCCATACTCGACCACAAGCTCCCCAATTCTCAACGAGCAGAGACGGGGGCTTTCTATACCAGCTTTGCCACCTTTCACTGTCCTGACGACTGTGAAGAACCGCATGAAAGCTGTACGGTGACAGGGGAGGTTCGTGAGGCTCATTTGTTTGATGTTATTCGGAACATAGAGCTGGGGGACTATCTAACTTTTGTGGTGCGCAGCCATCAACTGGCGCCGGGGGTGGGCGGTTACCAGTTGTCAGTTCTTTGGCGACTTCTTGAAGAGGCCCGCTCAACGGAGAAAGACATCTTGGTTGCCACTGCTTGCCGCTGTCACGGAGTGATTAATGTACTACGGTTCAACCGCAAAGCGCAGAGCGCATAGCGCATGGCGTCTTATTATAGGAGTAGATAGCCAACAGTAAGTAGCTAGTAAATTAATAGAATTGCTTTAGCTCTCTTCTCATGTATTCTAGCTGCTGGCAGTTTACTTATCGCAATTTAGCAAAGCACATAAAAACACGCTCTGCGCTTTGCGCTCTGCGCTTTGCGTTAATCATTGACGCTCTTGATTGATGCCGCTATACTTTCAAAAAAGTCAAGTAGTAAAAGGGGTTATGGAAGTGGCCAACTGCTGCCACTATGACGGAGAGAATCTATGAGCGAAACTGGACAAATAGTGCTGGATGCGATTCGCTCTCGAAGAAGTATTAGACACTATAGCGACGACCCGGTAAGCGACGACCATGTGAAAGCTATCTTGGAGGCGGGTCGCTGGGCTCCCTCCGGACTGAACAACCAACCGTGGCGCTTCGTTGTGGTTCGAGATCCAAAATGGAAGAACACAATTGCTGAACTAACCCGCTATCGGGAAATCATTCGTAACGCCCCGGTCATTATTGCGGTCTTTATCGATAATGAAGCTGGTTATGACCGGGTCAAGGACTGCCAAGGGATAGGTGCTTGCCTGCAAAATATGTGGCTGGCAACTCATGCTGTGGATCTGGGGGGCGTCTGGCTCGGTGAGATCCTGAAAAGCAAAGAGAGGGTAGCTGAGATTCTTGAAACACCTGAGTCCTATGAACTCATGGCGGTTTTGGCTATAGGGCATCCCAAACATAGGCAGCAGAAGTCTGATCGTAAGTCTCTTTCAGAGCTGGTTTTCAAGGAAGTATGAAGAGAAAAACAGGCAGTAGAGGGTAGGGACACCGTATCCAAAGGTGGCTCGCTCCAGGCGGGACAAGGAGGGGGAGGATATGATAATGAATGGTGGTGGTGCCAGGAGAAGTCGTTTGCTCGTCTTGCTGCTTTCGATTTTTCTCCTTGTTGGTGCAGGGTGTGCGGCCATGAAAAAGTCTCAGGATACCCCTGAGGAAACTGACGACAAGAAGAGCGAGGTAAAAGGCCCGGTTCCGATTTACTATGATTTTGTGGATGTCTTAATTCCTGCAGAGCTTTCCCTGATTAAGAAGAGCTCCTTCGTTTATAGCACTCCCTCTTTTTCTGCTGGTGTTCTGGTATTCGAGGGTTATGTGGATGGTGACTCTCTGGTTAACTTTTTTACCACGAACATGGCGAAAGATGGCTGGACCCTTAAATCCAGTTTTCGCTATCGACGGGTGATCCTTAGCTTTGAAAAAGAAAGACGCAGCTGCCTGGTATCTGTGGCCGAGTACCCCCTGAAAACCAGGGTCGAGATCTGGGTAGCACCCCAAGTGAGTGCAAGTATGCCATGAAGGCAGCCATCAGCGGTCAGCAATTAGCTATCAGGGCCGGCTGCAGTGTGACGAAACCGACCCGTGAACGCTACTGAGTTGCCAAACTGCGGTATTTGTCCTTTGCTGATAGCCGATAGCTGACGGCTGATGGCTTGAGAAATGAGGCATTATGACTGAATTAAAAGACCGTAAGATACTTTTGGGAGTAACCGGCGGTATCGCTGCATACAAAGCCGTGGAGTTGACCAGACTTTTGGCCCTGGAAGAAGCTAAGGTTCGGGTAATTATGACCAGGAGTGCTCTGGAATTTGTGCAACCTCTTTCCTTCCAGGTGCTTTCTGGCCAACCGGTTTGCACTCATCTCTTCGATCTGGAGGCAGAATCGCGAATTGGCCACATTGAAGTGGCCACCGAGGCTGAAGTTGCTGTGATCGCGCCTGCTACTGCCAACATTATTGGTAAACTGGCCCATGGTATTGCTGATGATTACCTGACTACGGCCTTGTTAGCCTGTCTCGCTCCCAAAATCATTTGCCCAGCGATGAATGTGAACATGTTTGATAACCAGGCGGTCCAAGAGAATTTGACCAAGCTGAGCAGTTGGGGATTCCATCAGGTTGGACCGGATGCCGGCGACCTGGCCTGTGGAGTCCAGGGACTCGGGAGACTGGCCCCCCTGGATGAGATCATGGAGAGAATTCGTCAGGTGTTGACCCCCCAGTCCCTTGAGGGAAAAAAGGTGCTGGTAACAGCGGGTCCCACCAGGGAAATGGTGGATCCAGTGCGACATCTGACCAACCCTTCCTCAGGGAAAATGGGATATGCTCTGGCGCGAGTGGCGAAGCTTAGGGGCGCGGAGGTTACCTTGGTGAGCGGGCCTACTTTCCTGAACTCTCCCTATGGGGTGAGGGAAATTAGGGTAACCACCGCCCAGGAGATGCACCAGGCTGTTGTTGAGCACATGGTGCAGGTGGATGGGGTAGTAATGGCTGCGGCAGTTTCTGATTATCGTCCAAAGGTGACGGCATCCGAAAAAATAAAGAAAAGCGACGACAATGAGTCTCTGGAGTTGGAGCGAACCGATGACATCCTCCTTCGCTTGGGGGAACTGAAAAACAACCAGATTCTGGTTGGGTTTGCTGCAGAGACTGAAAACGTGCTGGAAAATGCCAAGGAAAAACTTCAGCAGAAAAATCTGGATTTCATTGTGGCGAATGATCTCACCGCAGCCGGTGTTGGGTTTGGTAGCGACACCAATGAGGTAACCATTTTGTGGCCGGGAGGCGAGGTAGAGAACCTACCTTTAGAAAGCAAAGAACTGATCGCGGCTCACATTTGGGATCGGGTGGAACGTCTGTGGCAGGCATGAGATGGTCAGAGTTTGAGGTGCTTCAGGACAATTAAGCCTTCCCTTTATTGGCGCCTAACCCGGATATTGTATGAATTGCTGTCGCGAGACCACGAAACTGGGAACCCGCTTGCGGGACTGAGCGGAGCGCAGCGAGCGCGAATCAGATGGACGTGCCACCTGGCAACCGCAGGGTGTTGGTTTCCGTACCTGAACGGTACGTCGCAGGGGTTGACACCCGAGGACGCTAGGAAGGACGGCGATATCCGTGGTCGCAGCAGGTAATTCATGTAATATCCGGGTTAAAAAACCTGTTATAATGGAACTCAGAAATAACCTTTACCAGGCAAGAGAAGCATGCGTTTTGCCG
>JASFGC010000180.1:0-7285 GCA_050123975.1 Syntrophobacterales bacterium
GTTATAGGAAACCACGATACAGGTACATTTGGTAATATCAAACAGAGGATGATTTATGTAAATGATCCTTTCGTAGAGTTTATGACGATACACAGCAAATTTAACTTTATCAACATACATCATAATACCTACGAATATTATCCTTTTGTAAATGTTTCCCCAACAAATACGGTTATAGAACCAACCACATTTGGTGGTCCTCTTTTTAGTCTTTACAACGGATTCGACAGACTTCATTACACCCCACGAGAAATTAATTCTGAAAATTTCATTTGCCGAGATTGCCCCGGTTACTATTCGATCCAAGTAAAAGAGAAAAATGTTAGCACAAAAGATCCCGCGGTTCAGATGATAGTTTTGGATACCGGATTTAGTTTTGGAGCGCGGGGCACAGTAGATGACGAGCAACTTGAGTGGCTCAGAAACGAACTAGTTAGATCCAGCGATAAAATAACGTTGGTGTTTGGTCATCACGATATTGCTTCTATTGGAGAAGGAAGCAAGTTGAAAGAACTATTCGCAGATCATCCCTCGGTGATTGCTTACTTTTGCGGTCACACCCATAGGCATAAGATAAATTATTATCCAGGAAAAAACGGTAACTTCGGCTTTTGGGAAGTTATCACCGATTCCATTCTTGTATATCCTCAGCAAGGAAGTCTGGTCAGAATTAAATACGAAAATGGTCTTGGCTTGCTAGATGTTTGTGCTTTCAATCATGCCGTCCAGAAAAAGTACATGAACGATCAAGATGATATCAAGGACTCACTTCTATTTAATCATGCTCAACTGGCTTATGAGGGGGCAGCTTCCGACATCTCGAAAAGTACAAAAAGAGCAATCGACAACAATAAGAGGGATCGGTATGCAAGATTGCGCTTTCCGTACCCTAAAATTAGATAAATAGCCAAACGTTGAGAATTTAGTTGGCTAGAAGGGGTAGGGTAAACATGTTGAACAGAGGAAACAGACTGGATGTTGCTGGTCTAAGGGACTATCTCGTCTCATTGGTGAAAGAGTTTGTAGAAGCACCTGACAGCGTGAGGGTGAACAGCGAAGAGCACGAATTCAGGATAGTCTATACGCTCAGGGTTGATCAAGGTGACTTGCCGACTATGCAAGATGTGCAATTCTTATATAGATCGCTGAATCACATTCTGAATAAGGTAACTCGGGCCAATGTAGACAAGGCTGGAGCACTCAATGATCAATTTGAAGTAACTCCATAAGATTTCGATTTGGATGATGTGTTAGGAGGTCGGAGCATGCCAATATTTTAAAATGACAACCAAAGGTGGTGTTTTTGAGGGACAAAAAATAGGTCTGTGGTTCCTGATGTGAAAAGCGAGGCGTAAACATGACAAACAAAGATTGGTTAATTGGTAATTTGCTTGCGGATGGGCGCCTAGAGACGCAAAGCGGGGCGGTTCAGCTCACAACGCTCCCCAGAGGGGCACCAGAACCGCCTGAGTCGGGAGCATTGCCTGTGGCAAAAGAGAATGTGGGCAAAATGGTCCTGGCCCAGGGGGATCTTGTTGGAAAGGTCCTCTTTAAAGCCCAGGTGGTGGAGATTCTCCCCCGATTGACGGGTGCTCTAATGCAGATGTTGGTCGAAAAGGAAATTGTCTCCATGGCGGAAATTAAAGCGCATCTTGCGGAGTTGGAGGATAGAGAAGAAGAAATTACTGAACCGAAAAAACTCTGCGCCTTGGTCATTGGGCACAAGAAGAGCTCTCCTGGAGCGGGGAACGCGAAGGCCAAGATCCATGAATTCGAATTCAATGATGATCTTGCCATCCGTATTGAAAAAAAGACGCAAAATACCAGAATCCAGCGAGTTTATCGTAGAACGTACGAGGAACTCCCAGGAGATATTAACGGACTCGATCCTGATTTCGTACTCAGTCTGCACTGTAACTCCTATAACGGCCGGGCTTCGGGAACGGAAGTGCTCTATTATCATAGATCTAAAATCGGCGAGGGCATTGCCAAAATATTGCAAAACCATCTGGTTGAATTCCTTGGTTTACGAGACAGGGGCATCAAACGAAAAACCAGCGAAGAACGAGGTGGCTATTTGCTGCGATACACCAATGCTCCCTGTGTAATCGCCGAACCTTTCTTTATCGACAACGATGAAGATCTTGCCAGAGCGAGAGATGATTTGGAAGGGTTGGCGGGCGCTTATGCCAGCGCCATCGATGCAATAGCTCAGGCGGTTTAGACGGTTCACACAAACAGCAAGCTGTCCAATCATGAATCTGGGCGATCAGTTATTTCATCGAATGAATATTTGGACTAAAGAAAAAATAGAGCGACGCATATAAGGTAATGAACCGCGATAGTCAAAATTATAGAAGATCTCATTATAGACAATATGCATAGGAGGAGACGCAGATGAGAAAAGGGAGCGGCGGCAATATACGGAAACACAGCCAAAGGCGAGTAGCAATTCTCGGGGTGCTTGCGGTCCTGATTCTTTTCGCCAGCTGCACCACGACCCTTCGTAACAAGCAGTTGGAAGTGGTGGCGAAGGACTGGGCTCTGGTCATCCGTGCTAGTCAGGTTATTCCTATCTATCCCCTGAGTGAGGATTTGCAGCCAGGTGACGTGCTGCTCGTGAGCATGCCAATCGAGGAACAAGTCGCACTCTACAAAGAAAAGGGGTTCCTTCCCCTGGACCAGCACATGGTGCGATTATATTCGAAAGATTTCAGGAATTTCTACAACTCCCGCTATGGGATAACAGATGAAACCATTCCTCCGGCCCAATGGCAGAAACAAAACGCTAATGGTGGACACAGCTGGAAAAAGGCCCCCCGTGCGGCGTTTCCTACCTACCAATTCTCAGTCCAAACCGGAGCGGGCTTGAACCTGGCGATCCCTATCCAGGGCGTCCCGTTCGCCCTCGGACTGATGAACTCGGGCAGTGCCAGTGGAACGGTGACAATCGCCGATGCCTATACCTTTGGTCTTGACAACTTCAGTATGGAGAGATTGGTGCGCGAGTGGGGGATGGAGAACCGCAGGCTGCTGAACAACTATGAGCCGCGCAATGGGAGACACCACTACCTGAGAGTAGTGAGCCGCGTCTACGTTACGGGCAGAGTGAGTGTGACGGTAAACAATGATGAGGCAACAGGCGCCGAAGTGGCGGCTGGGGCTGACCGCCCAGTCAAGTTAATGGGGCTCGTGGAAGGTTCCACCGACGAGAACTATGACAAGGCGATCGAGACGATTAACGAGTTCGCGGCTGAACAGCTTCCGGGAGCCAAAGTCAAGATCGCGACGGCATCGAGTCGGTCTGTGACCCTGAGCGAGCAGTTCGAACGGCCACTTGTAATCGGATATATCGGCTTCGACTTGCCGATTTTGAAGGGAGGGCGGCTGGGAGCTGCGATCTCGACACTCTCCCAGTTGACGGAAAGGACCACTATTCCCGCGAGTTCGAAGGACAACGTCTATCGTCTCGCTGCACTCTCTCACATGTACCAGGCGTTGAAGGCAATTCAAGGGAATGAAGCCGAAGGTATCCGTACCGAACTGGACGCGCTTGACCGTTTGCTGCCGGGTCGTTACCCATTTTCGCTCTACGAATTCACGTCTCCAAGGGAAGTGCGAAAGGATTCGACTGTGGTGACCGGAGCAAGGATTAAGCGAGAGGGTTTCAAGACGGTTCTCGATTTTCTAGGGTACGCACAGACAACGATCGAGACGCTGCAGGGCCGTCTGAAGAATGATCAACTCAAAAGGGAGTACCAGGCGGCTCGGTCCGCCCGAGAGGAAATGGGCAACCGCCTCAACGGGGAACCCGCGCTGATGGAAGCGATCGATTTTGTCTTCCTCGGTAGCTAAGAAATGAAAGGAGTTCAAAAATGTCGGGGGAGGAGAAAAAGGTCTTCATCCAGGATCCCAGGGAAAATATGACGACTAGAGAGAAAAACATGCACCTCTCGGCCAAGCTTGCTGTTGCTCCCAATGCGAATCGAAAAATTGAGCGAATCGATCGCATCGAAAACGGAGGGTCGGGTTGGCAGATCCACTACCACACCGGCTAGGCTTAGTTATGCAATTCGCAAGAACAGTATCCGTCAACCATAACGGGGATACAGGGTCAGATCTTGAATAGGTAATAAGGAAGCATAACCGGTTATAACTGTTCAGCAATCAAGATCTGAAACCTCGAAATTGAAGGGTCTGAGACTGTATTCAAGCACAGCACCTTTCACTAAGTACAACTTTGGGGGGTACCATGAATGCCGAAGGAAACAAAGATGAGATTGCAGCAGGAGATGAAGAGAATTTGGTTACGAAAAAGAACAAACAGAACGGAGGTGATGCTCGTCCTAGGGCTGAAGGGCTCTGGTTATTCTTCTTGGTCATGGTGGTGTTCATAGTTGGTTCAGTGGTCGCCAGTGTTTATTTCAAGCAAGAAAGTACGCTCAAAATCAATTTCTCCTATGTGGCACTCGCCCTTATAGGTGTCTTCTTCCACCTGGCGAACCAGTATCGTGTAAGGCGAGATGAAGAAGGATTTATCTGGAACGAATATAAGTTCGATTATTATTTCCGTGCCCTACAGGCGTGCATATACGTGATTATTATCAATCACCTGGTTCGTGAGGACCAATTAGGATTTTCGGGCGGGATGGCTACCGTCTCACTTTTTGTTGGTATGTACATTCGGAAAGTCGAAGAAGCTTTCGAGACCCTTGGAGATCGGTTTGGAGATACGCTGAGAGGTATCCTCGGATCCGCTGTCCAGAGGTTAACCCCCGCCGAGCGGAGGCAAAAAATCGTAGAACTTGAGGAGCGCTGGACTGCTCTGCACAATGACTATTTAAGGGCCAAGTCGGCGATAGAGGAGCCGAAGCGCAAGGAAGTTGAGGAACTACTCTCGAAGTCCAAGGAGCTGATTCTGAAAAACAAGGTTGAAGCTGCTGAGCTAAAAGTCCTTAACCTTGATTTCAAAATCAAAGATCTTACAACGTCCCAGGGTTGAAATCGATGAATTTTTCATTATGGAGGAATTTATGGCGCCTGGGGGTCGGACCAAGCGGGTATCTTGGAATGGATAGAAAAAGTCTTGTTAGCCTAGGTGGAAATCCTTCTTAGGGGGTTAGTCTTGATATCAAAGATGAAGTTCTGAGAGGCGCCAGCTGAAAATATAGTTAGGACCGATCCTCAAATAAAATAAACTAAAGCTGACGAATGGAACTCACCGCAACAGTAAGAAAAATCATGACGAGTGCCACCGCAACCAATGGGAGGGGAAGATGCTAATATTTATCAGCGATTTGCATTTCGTCGATGGTACAGCCGGTGATCATAATGTTCCAACTGATGCCTTCAAAATCTTCTTTGAAGACATTGCTGGAACGGCAGACTGGCTGATCAAAGATGGGCGAGTTATTGATGAGATTAAACTCGTCTTTTTAGGCGACATTTTTGATTTAATCAGAACAGAGATGTGGTTTGATTATCCTGAAAATGAACGGCCCTGGGGAAATGACGAACAGAAAATAGAGTCGAACGTAAACACCATTTTCGATGCCATCCGAAAAAAGAACAAAACGACTTTCGATTTATTGAGCGGTGATCTGAAAAAGGAATTTGACCTTCCAGTAGAGCCAGAGAGGATCTATGTCCCGGGTAACCACGATCGGTTATGCAATAAATATCAAAGTCTGAGGGATAAGGTCTGTCAATGCTTGGGCTTACCTTCACGCACGACTCCCTTTGACCACTCCTTTCAAGATGTGAACTATGGAGTGTTTGCCAGACACGGACATGAATATGACAAGTTTAATTATGAAGGTAGCATTTCTTATGAATACCAAGACTATATGAGAGTGCCTATTGGCGATCCAATCACCACAGAGCTGGTGGCAAAACTCCCCTGGCAACTGATGAAGAAAAAAGAGATCAGAAAACTCCCAAAGAAAGAGCAGGAAAGGCTCAAAAGGAATTTCCAGGAGATCGAAAATGTCCGGCCATTTGCAGCCGTCATCCGATGGCTACTTTATCAAGTAAAGAAAAACTTAACCTTGAAAGAGGCCATCGAGAATACCGTTGATGAAGTGATTCGTGATTTCAACAAACTACCTTTTGTGAAGAGGTGGTACGACCACCATGACAAATGGTACGACTTTTTGGATGAGGCGGACAAGATACAGGCAGTCCTCTTCCTGCTTGAGAAGTTTAAGCTTTTTCCGCTCGAAAAGCTTATGCCTCTCCTAGATAAAATAATGAAACATTTAGCGAAAGAAGAAAACCTGGAAGCGGCCGCAAGGGAATATGCTCACCTGGATAATCGCATCCGCTATGTGGTCTATGGGCACACCCACACACCAAAGCAGGCAGCCATACGCGTCGTAGAGGATTCTGAAAAACCAAAAGAGCAGGTCTATCTTAATACAGGCACCTGGCGGACGAGGTACTATAAGACGACGGAGGGTTTGGGTTTTATCGCTTGGAAAAATCTTTCTTACGTCACCTTTTATAAAGAGGAAGAAAGGGATACAGCCGCTCCATCTTTTGAGACATGGACAGGAACGTTGAAGAAAATATGACCCTAATTTGCAACGTCAATAAATCTATAGAAAAACGATTATTACTTCAGAACAGTAAAACTCTTGGATGAACAACTACGGGAGAAGAAAAGATGCCAAAAAAAGCCGATGCAGTTTTCGAAGGAGGTGGGGTTAAAGGAATTGGCCTAGTCGGAGCTGTCTCTGAGATTCAAGAAGCTGGGTATGAGTTTGAAAACCTTGCAGGCACTTCAGCCGGAGCCATTGTAGCTTCACTACTGGCGGTGGGCTACAGTGCCGCTGAACTGAAAAAGGAACTAGAACAACTCAATTACAATGACTTCAAGGACGAAGGGTTGCTGGACAAACTCGGTTTCATAGGAAAAAGCCTGAGTATTGGTTTTGAGTATGGGATCTACGAGGGGGAGTTTTTTGAAAATTGGCTCGAGGGACTACTGGTGGCTAAAGGGAAGACTACTTTTGGTGACATCACAACAGATTACCAAGAAGAGAAATACAAGTATAAGTTCCAAGCTATCGCAGCTGATATTACTGACAGAAGGTTGCTTATTCTTCCTGGGGACCTGAGGTTGTTTGGTCTCGAGCCCGATACATTCAGCATCTCGCGAGCTGTAAGGATGAGTATGAGCATTCCCTTTTTCTTTGAACCAGTGGAGCTTCGAGACAAGAGCGGTAGAAAGCATTTGATTGTGGATGGTGGGCTTTTGAGCAACTATCCGATCTGGCTTCTGGAT
>JASFGC010000181.1:0-7208 GCA_050123975.1 Syntrophobacterales bacterium
CTGCCATCTTCGGTGCGGTCTCTTTTTTCATTTATGATGTCTGAGGCAAAGAGCAGGTCCACCTTGAGGAAATCTGCATATTCCTTGAGCCTTTCCTGGTAATCGAAGCCTTCGTCACCCGCATCGTGAGAAATTACCAGCTTGGCTTTCATCCCCAGTCTACAGACCAATTCTATGGCATGCTCAATCCCCTTTCGCTTCACAACCCGAGTGGGCTGCAGCACAAACATTTCATCATCTGCAATTCCTATGTCCTGTCTTACATCAGAGGTGTAATCATCGGGCGGTGGCGGCGGATTTTCAAAATCCATGACATTGGGAACCACCCGCCCTGAAATGCCAGTTCTCAGAGCCAATTGTTCCTCGGCATACGAATTAATGACGGTGTGATTGAGGGTGGGCAAGTTCGGAGGGAAGGCCATATTCAAGTAATCGGAAACAGCGTTTATGCTGAACCGATCCCGCTCCCAGTAAAAGTCGTGGTGGCGCGCTGTTGCTGGCATTCCCGTTTCCGCAATAACCTCGGTGATGGCAAGACCCAGAGGAATATTCATCGGGATAGTCAGGGAATTTTCCGGCATCAACAGATCTATCTTGTATTGGTTTATAAAGGAATAGAGATCATCCTTGAGTTTACGCTTAATCTCTTGAATCTTGCCGGTCAGCGAACGAGATCGTGTGGTGACACCGAAGCTGGCTTGCTGAATCTCTTGGATCTCAGGATGGTTGAAATGGGCTTCTTCAGCAAGATACGATCGCTCCGGGGGGCGATCCAACTCCCCGGCAAAATAGTAACAGGTGATGCGCCGCTCTTCCATAACCTGCACCCATTTGTCAGACTCCAGGGAAACGCCGTCCGTCCCCGCCAACCGAGTAGAAACGATGCCAACTCTCTTTACCCTGCGCCTACCCCACATTCCAAATTCCATCTTGACCTCCTCACCTGGTTCAAGTTCTTTTGTAATAATTGATCAGACCGATCACACACTACCTCATTGGTGGGCCCACAGCTAAGAATACGTCGAAATATTTGACCAGAGCTCGCAGCTTTGTCTAATATAGGTTAGTTAGTTGTAATTATTTTTGACCACATGTCAAGATGGTGGCCTGAATCTGCTACAATACAATAGCGGCGGCAGTGAAATCTAGCAATAGGCTAGATAGTTCACAAACCTAATCTAGCCCGGATATTTCATGAATCACTTGCTGCGACCCCGGGCTAACCGAAAGGGAAATCACAATGGAGCTGAACCTACTTTCCTCTCTGGCTGTGGAGAATGATACCAAAGTCGTGCTGGTGGTCTTGGACGGAGTGGGTGATCTGGCGGGACCGGAAGGGAAAACCTCTTTAGAAGCCGCCCACACCCCGAACCTGGATGCGCTGGCCAAGTCCGGCGTCTGCGGGTTTCACGACCCACTGGCCCCGGGGATCACCCCGGGCTCAGGACCAGCTCACATCGGGCTGTTCGGCTACGACCCGTTCCAGTACCTGATCGGGCGGGGTGTACTGGACACGGCCGGTACACCGTTTGTATTCGAACCGGGTGACATGGCCAGCCGACTGAACTTCGCCACCTTGGCAGCTGACGGAACCATTTCAGATCGGCGCGCCGGACGTATCCCCGACGACGAAGGCAAGCGGGTGACTGATTTACTTGCTGAGAACATCAAAGAAATTGAAGGAGTGCAGGTGCTGCTTCAGCACGTCAAGGAGTACCGGGCCGCAGCGATTTTCAGGGGAAAAAAACTGGACGGTAGGCTTTGCGACAGTGACCCACAGAAAATTGGTTTGAAGCCGCTGGAAGTTACGCCTGCCGAAGAGAATCCGACCTCCGAGGCTGAGGAAGGTGCCCGACTGGCCAACAGTTTCATCGCCAGGGCAAAAGAAGTGTTGGCAGGAGAAGCAAAGGCCAATTTTATCATGATGCGCGGCTTTGACATCTACGATCCCCTGCCCAACTTCTCTGAGCTTTTCAAGTGGCGAGCCTGCGCTGTGGCCGCCTATCCCATGTATAAGGGTGTGGCCAAGCTGGCCGGCATGCGAGTGATCGAGGAAGGACAATCCACCATGGAGGAAGAGTTAGATCTGGTGGAGCGTGAGTTTCCCAACACAGACTTCCTCTTCCTCCACATCAAAAAAGCGGATTCCATGGGTGAGGACGGTAACTTCCAAGGCAAGGTGGAGGTGATTGAACATTTCGACCGCTTGGTGCCGCGGTTGGTGGATTTGAAACCGGATGTCCTCTGTATTACCGGAGACCATTCAACGCCGTGCAGCCTCGCCAGCCACTCCTGGCACCCGGTTCCCATCTGCATTGCGGCAAAAACCGCCCGGGTGGACAGTTGCCAGACGTTCGGTGAGACCTCCTTTCTCACCGGCGGACTGGGCCGTATAAAGAGCACGGATGTTCTGCCCCTGCTTTTGGCTCACGCGGAAAGATTGATGAAATATGGAGCGTAGGGGGATTTCGGATTGCGGATTGCGGATTGCGGATTGAGGAACGAAAGATTTCAGGTGTCGGGTTTCAGGTTTCAGGGAAAAAAACAAGAAAAGCTATATGCCTTGTACCTTGTACCCTGTACCCTGATTACTGACTACTGGATTGGGGATTTCGGATTGCGGAGTGCGGATTTAAAAACAAGGAGCCAGGAGTCAGAATCCAGAATTCAGGAGACAAATAGAAATATAAGAATCTTTCTCATCTACTAATTACTTGCTATTGACTACTGGATTGTGGATTGCGGAATGCGGATTGAGGAACGAAAGGTTTCAGGTGTCAGGTGTCAGGTGTCAGTGAAGAAAAACAAGAAAGGCTAATACCCTAAAGTAAAACATTAGATATTTAACATTAATTCTTATAATAATAAATAGTTAAAGATATCTATATGCTCATTGAGAAGCACCTTTGATCTTTTCGGCAATTTCGCGACTGAGATCACCCACCAGTTCGCTCATGGTTGAAACAAGGGCTTCATAACTATCATCTCCTGTTTGCCTGCTGAAACTCGATCTCCACGTCCCAATGCGTCTCTGCCCTTCTTCGCTGTCCCCAGCATCCCAAATGTAGTAGTGGACTATAAGTGAAGCTTCTCCTCCGAGATCACCCTCGAAGCGCACTACATCCACTACAATCTGGTAGTCGAGGTTTGGTCTCCTTCTCCAGGGGAAAAATACGATCCTATCGGTGGAAAGCAGATTGCCAAGATTCCCCCCGAGAACTACAGTGAAGTTACTATCGAGAGGCTCTCCCCAGGAATGGAAGTCGTGAACGACGATCTTGTTTTCTTTGGTACGAGTAACGATTTCGGACCGACTCAGATACTCCCTCACCCTGACAGGACCGATTGCCAGCATCACACCCTCACCCTCTTTCGAGGCTCGCTCCCCAGATGAGGTGTTGTAAACGGGCTGTAGCAGGTAGAATCGCGTGGCCTTCTGAGTACCCTTGCCTAGACAGCCTCCCACAATCAAAAAGGAAATAATCAGAACGATCCCTGTCAAATAAGAGCGATTAAAGAGCATTACTTACCTCCCAAGAGAAACTTTACCACGGATAATTGAATCTGGTTGCCTCTGCAGAAGACTTACCAGGGCATTGACTTGTCGGGCCATGCTCTGGAGTTCCAGAAGGGTATTGTTGAGTTCCCACATAAGAGCTGAATCCACTCCAGTCACATCGTCCAACGAAGCGACGGTCACCTTGGCCTGTTTGAGGGCAAGGTCGGCAGAATTGAGTGCCTTCTGCAAGTCAGCAAAGGTTGGCTCAACCTGACCATCCACGTTGTTCACAAGTTTGCGGGTATCAATAGCAAGCTTGTCGACATTTTTCAGGGTTTTGTTCAGAGAAATGACGGCCTCCGCCAGCTCGGGAGAGGTCGCCAATTGTTCGATTCCCGCCACCGCCTTACTTATATCTTCAGCTATCCCTTGAAGGTCTATCTTTTCAAACGCCTTGGCTAATTGTTGAATGGTGGTGGGAATCGTCGGAATTTCAGGCACATCTTTCTCAATACCAACGTAGTGGACTTGCGAGCCAGGATGCATACTGACTGCCACCTGTAGCTTGCCCGTGAGCAGACTCTGAAGCTCTAACTGGCCTCTCAGGCCAAGATCAATCAGCAACTTGATAGCCTCATCTGTTTCCATCACCTCTTGATACTCCGGACGGTACTCTCCTCTATCCTTGACCCTGTCCGGAAACACTTCGATGTAGACAGGTGTAAAGAACTTCAGGGTCTCACGTTCGAATACAACCTTGACATCTGTTACCGTGCCTATGGTTACACCTTCCAATGTCACTGGCGCTCCCACGGTCAACCCCTTCACTGAACCGGGAAAGAAAAGCACAAAATTATCCCTTTCTGCAAAGAACCTTCCTGAACCGAAAATTACTACTCCAAGGGCCGCCAGCGCCACAGCCCCAAGTACAAAAGCACCGATGAGCTTGGGATTTGCTTTCTTCGTCATAGTTCTCACATCCTAATTATTGCTAAGGGTTTTATCGGTAAAGAATCAAAGCCTGAACGATTAGGCTTTGGGTTATCCCCCATAGGGGTAGAGTATTGAAAAATATCAAATTACAAGCACCAAACTGGGGCCCCGCCCAGAGGGTGGGGACTCCGAAGGAGAAATTACAAACAAATCTCAAATTCCAATACTCAATGACCAAAACAGGTTTGGAATTTGGAATTTTGGTCATTGTTATTTGTTTGATATTTGGGATTTGTGATTTGGAATTTCTATTCCTCCGTTTCTTCTCCCCGGGTGAGGAATCTCCGAACAGTTGGATCTTCAGACTCGGCCAGCAGTTTCTTGGGGTCCCCACTGGCGGTCATTGTCCTCTTGTCCACATCGAGAAAGACCGAGTTGTTGCCAATGGCAAATATGGAGGCCAGTTCATGGGTCACCACCACAATCGTTGACCCCAGGCTTTCCGAGAGTTCAATGATCAGGTCATCGAGGAGTCGGGCGCTGATGGGATCCAGACCAGCCGAAGGCTCATCAAAGAACAAGACTTCGGGATCCAAGGCCATTGCCCTGGCTAATCCGGCCCTTTTTTTCATGCCGCCGCTGATCTCTGAGGGATAGAATTCCTCAAAGCCAGCCAACCCCACCAGCGAAAGCTTGAGAGAAACCACTTCCCGAATCTGGCTGGGGTCTAACTCTGTATACTGCTCCAGAGGTAGGGCCAAATTCTCCGCCAGGGTCATAGAGCTCCAGAGCGCCCCGCTCTGATACAATATGCCAAAGTTTCTCATTAGCTGCTCTTGCTCCTCTGGGCTCGTCTCCCAGAAGCTGGTGTCTTCATAAAGGACCTTTCCCGTTGCCGGCGATTTGAGTCCCACCATAATTTTCATCAGGGTGCTCTTGCCACAACCACTCCCACCCATGACGATAAAGACGTCGCCACGGTTGACCGTAAAGTTGAGATCGCGCATGAGCACGAAATCACCATAAGCCATAGTGAGATCTTGTACCGTAATATGAGGCTCTTTATTGTTCATATTTTCCAACTAGACATTCTATCCAGACTTTAAAATCCCCCCAGACCCCCCTTTAGCAAAGGGGGGCTATTGTGGAAAACGTCACATCACTAGAAGTCCCCAGAACAAAAAGAATCCAACCTTCAAAGTCCCCCTTTTTTAAAGGGGGATTTAGCGGGATTTTTCAATCCAAGTTCGAACTTTCGCTTTGCGCTCTGCGCTCTGCTCTTTGCGCTTTGCCCTAAATACCGATGATATTGGTAATGACCGCAAAAAAGCCATCGGTAACTACAATCAGTACAATTGAGGTAACCACGGCCGAGGTGGCCGCATCTCCCACGGCAGAGGCACTTCGCCCGCACTGCATGCCTTGGAGGCAGCCCGCTATGGCAACGAGAACGCCAAAGATCACGCTTTTAAAAATCCCGATCCCGAAATGAGTCAGGTTGAGGGCAAGACGGGTCTGCTCCATGTATTGGGTAAAAGAAATATCGAACATGCCGGTGCCAACAACAAACCCTCCCAGTATGCCCACCACGTTAGCGTAAAGACAGAGAAGCGGCATCATCACGATGAGAGCAAGCATGCGCGGCAAAACCAAGAACTCCATGGGAGAAACTCCCATGGTTATCAGGGCATCAACCTCTTCGTTCACCTGCATGGTCCCGATCTGGGCGGCAAAGGCAGCACCGGTGCGGCCGGCCATGATGATTCCAGTCATTATTGCCGCCATCTCCCGAGCCATGGCGATGCCGACCAGGTTGGCAATAAAAATCTGCGCCCCGAACATGGCCAACTGAACCGCACCCACAAAAGCGAGGATCAAGCCCACCAGAAAACTGATGAGGGTGACGATGGGCAGGGCGTCGACACCACATTGTTGGATGAGTAACCAAAGATCTGAGCGACGGAACTTGGCCTTGCCCACAAAGAAGTTACCCAAAGCGATTGTAGACTCGCCCAAAAATGTGATTAGAGCGCCCGCGTGGCGGGCGACGTCCATGCTGGCTCTGCCGACTTGTATAAGAAACGGTTCACGCAAAGCCTCTTTACGTGCATCCTTCTTTTCTGGGACAGCGGCAGCAAGGTCCAGTAGCCGTCGCACCCCTTCCGGCAGCCCTTCCCTGTTGGTATCGATCTGTCTGCTGCTGAACTGATCGAACACCTTGATAAGGAAGGTGATTAAACCGCTGTCCCAGCGGCCAAGATCTTGGGTGTCAAAGGCGATGCGCTGGACTGGAGGCCCGGAATCGGCCTGCTTCTGTACTTCTTCCACTGCAGGAAGTTCTTCTTTGATTGTCCAGTCCCCGGCGAGCCGTACAAGCAGGGTGTCTTCAGTCGGGCGACTGAAACTCATTTCGCCTGGTGCTGCTACCATTTGCATTGCACCGTCCATGTGCGTTCAGATGTCAAGCTAAGCTAGTCTAATATATTTCCGAAAACTCACTTTTCGGCTGTCATTCTGAGGAGTCCCCCCAGCGGCGGGACGACGAAGAATCTCGTGGCTCTTGAGTTTACGGATGCATATTAGATTAATCACTAGAATTTAGGGAATCAATGCAAGAGATTCAATTTATATAATGGGTGAAATACCTTAAAGAGATAGTGTGGTATTTCAGGTATGAGCTATGGCAGTCGGTGAAGCTTGGCTATTTATTGTGAAACTAGGGTATTATATTGATGTTCTTGTAAATCTTCAAGTCTTACTCTATGCTGTAAACGTC
>JASFGC010000182.1:0-7183 GCA_050123975.1 Syntrophobacterales bacterium
ACACTAATGGCTCCGCGGGCATCCAATAAATTAAATGTGTGTGAACACTTGAGGCAATAATCATAGGTTGGCAGCACCAACTTAAGCTCATTCATCTTAACGGCCTCAGCCTCGTACATTTCGAAGAGCTTGAAAAGCATGTCCACATCTGCTTCATCGAAATTATAGTAAGAAAATTCCACTTCCCATTTGTGGTGGACATCTCCATAGGTAATCTCGTCGTTCCATTTCAGGTCAAAGAGGTTGGCCACTCCCTGGAGGTACATGGCAATCCGTTCCAGGCCGTAGGTGAGTTCACCAGAGATTGGATCGAGGGGCATACCTCCGGCGGTCTGAAAGTAGGTGAACTGGGTGATTTCCATGCCATCCAGCCAGACCTCCCAACCAAGTCCTGAAGCTCCCAGAGTGGGTGACTCCCAGTCATCCTCTACGAAACGAATGTCGTGGTCCAACGGATCTATGCCGAAGCTTTTGAGGCTGTCCAAGTACAACTCTTGCAGATCCATGGGCGAAGGTTTGAGGATTACCTGATACTGATAGTAATGCTGAAGGCGGTTGGGATTCTCACCGTAGCGCCCATCGGTGGGCCGGCGAGATGGCTCTACGTAGGCGACATTATAAGGCTCAGGACCAAGGCATCTCAGTAAGGTGGCGGGGTTGAACGTGCCGGCGCCCACTTCGATATCATAGGGCTGTTGAATAATGCAGCCGTAATCATGCCAATATTTCTCAATAGCCAGAATCAATTCCTGAAATGTCATGGGAGACTCCTTAAAGAGAGGATGCTGGTATGGGTTAAGACGTTAAATTACCTTGCAGCCCGTTGTCTGTCAAGCCCATTATCTAGCCCGGATAATTCATGAATCACTTGCTGCGACCACGAAACTGGGAACCCGCTTGCGGGACTGAGCGGAGCGGAGCGAGCGCGAATTATATGGCCGTCCTTCCTAGCGTCCTCGGGTGTCGGTTTCTGCGACGTACCGTTCAGGTACGCCTCGAAGCCAACACCCTGCGGTTGCCAGGTGGTACGCCCATCTTCGTGGTCTCGCGACAGCAACTCATGAATTATCTGGGCTAAAGGATATACGGCTTCAGTGAGGCATAGCCCATATTTCGGATTTTGGATTGCGGATTGAGGATTTAAAAAAAGAAAACAGATGACAGAAGGCAGCGGCCGAACAGAACTAGGCACTATGAACTAGGCACAGCAGGACGACACGGGGACGCGGAGAAACGGCGAGACGGAGACATGAACAATTGTAGATTGTAGATTTGGGAAAAGTAGGCTTGAGGCAGCAGGCAGAGAACAACTAGGCACTAGACACTAAGCACTAGGCACAGCAGGACGACACGGGGACGCGGAGAAACGGCGAGACGGAGACATGAACAATTTTAGATTGTAGATTGCAGATTGCAGATTGATGAAGGGCGCACGGCACGAGGCGTAAGGCTAAAGGCAGTAGAAGACAAAATCTTTTCCTTGCGCCCTGAGCCTTGAGCCCTATGCCTCTCTGGATTCTGAATACTGGCTACTGAATTCTCTGTTTCTTTTTCCTGACACCTGACACCTGACACCCGGCTCCTGATTCCTGTCTCCTAGACTCCGTCATTCGTGGAATTCAGGGCGCCTATCTGATAAAGAAGCTTGAGAGATTTCAGATCCTTCTCGAGATAATGCCTGACAAGATCAATAAGAAGGAAACGGCATTCCTGGCGGGATTGGCGTTGAAATCTGAGACGCCAGAGTTTGGCAAGGGGAAGTTGTTGCGCTTGGCGAAGAAGCATCACAGTACCCATTGAAACCGGATAGGGTTGCTGACCATGTTTATGGTTCTTGCAGACGAGGCCACCCTGGAGGATGGAGAAAAACCAATCTCCACCAGCACGGAGCTCCCGGCCGCAGAGAACACAGCCTTGCAGACTTGGACCATATCCACTCAATTGCAGCATCCGTGTCTGGAACAGCAAGGAAGTGTTTTCAGGCTCCGCCCCGAGCTCCAGTTGTTCAAGGTATTGGCAGAGCAGTCCGAAGAGGGGGACGTTTGCCTGTCTTTCCGGCGACATTTGCAGCACTATCTCGCAGCTGAGGCTGGCATATCCTAAACGGGTGATGTCGCTTCGGAGGGCGATGAAAGGGTTCTTAAGCTCGCTGGCATCGAGCCTTACCAGTCCAGAGGTTGGCCGGTCCACATAGGTAACAGCTACGTGGGAACAAGGTTCCAAAGTGTGAACAAATCTTTTCTTGCTGCGCCGGGCCCCTTTGGCGATACCGGTGAGTTGTCCCTGGTTTTTGCCAAAGAAAGTAATCAAGCGATCTGATTCGCTGTAGTCCCTGGTGCGAAGAATGATCGCCTCGTCTCGGCGAACAGCCATGGTTGCTCCTGGTCGCATAGCGCTTAGCGCCAAGCGTTAGCCCGGATATTTCATGAATTACTTGCTGCGATCACTTTAGAATCTCAGATTTCAGATTTCAGATTTTAGATTTAAGATTGAAGGAGGTCTTATCCAAACTGTTTATTCGAGTAAAACAAGAATGTAGATATAGTTTCCACCATTTACTTTGTCTTACTCGGTCTTTTGCAACCTCAAATCCGCAATCCGCAATCTCCAATCTGCATTCAATGGCCGTCCTTCCTGGCGTCCTCGGGTGTCGGTCCCTGCGACGTACCGTTCAGGTACGGAAACCAACACCCTGCGGTTGCCAGGTGGCACGCCCATCTAATTCGCGCTCGCTGCGCTCCGCTCAGTCCCGCAAGCGGGTTCCCAGTTTCGCAATCTCGCGACAGCAATTGAAGCTCCCTGTCCCGCTTTAGCGGGACTAAATCGGGACAGGGAATCTTCGAAATGTAAGGTGCTCAGATCATTTTATTGTAGTTCGCTCGCTCACCCAAGTCCGCTCTTGCGGACTGGGGGTTGCGCTCGCTAGAGCATTTTCATGAAATATCCGGGTTAAGAATTGTCTGGAACAGCCTACGCTGTGCGCCATGCGCTTTGCGCTACTTTCAAGGCGCTATGTATTTCAGAAAAGCAGAAGATATGGAGAGATAGATAATGATGCCCGAGATATCATTAGCGATGGTGACAAAGGGCCCGGAGGATACCGCTGGATCGATTCCCAGTCGCTGAAAGGCGACTGGAATGAGGGTGCCCATGACCGAGGCCACCATGATAACCCCCGCCATGGAGATTCCTACTGTCAGGCCCAAAGCGGGATTCCGATGCCAGATTTCAGCAGCAATACCGAGAGTTAGGCCACAGGCGAGAGCCATGAGTAGTCCAACCCGGGTTTCTTTGTAGACAGTGCGGCCTATCCTCTGCAAGTCAATAGCACCAGTAGCGAGACCCCTCACTGTGATTGTGGTGGACTGAATGGCAACGCTGCCACCTAGGGCCATGATGACCGGGACAAAGGTAACGAGGACAATGGCGTCTGCTAGGGCTACCTTAAATAGCCAGAGGAGGTAGCCGGTGAGTAGGCCACCGACCAGGGTAGTCAGCAGCCAGGGAAGCCGAAAGCGTGATATTTTCCAGACTTGGTCACCATAGACAAGTTCGTCTTCGTGGGTTCCAGCCATGCGCAGGACATCTTCAGAGATCTCCTCCTCAATAATGTCGATAATATCGTCAATGGTAATGCGCCCTACGAGGGAGCCGTCAGACTCTATGACGGGCGCTGAAAGAAGGTCATACTTCTGGAACATCCTGGCCACATCTTCTTGGTCCATAGCCACGGGAATGGCCCGAACAGTGGTGTCCATCACTTGTGACAGAGTGTCTGCGGGCTCTGCTAGGATGAGCTGCCGCAAACTCACCTGTCCCACCACCTGCCGGTTAGAATTAATCACAAAGATGTTCGCCAGTCCCTCGAGTTCCTTGCCGTATTCTCTCACGTGTTTAATAGTATCAGCAATCGTGGCCTCCTGCGCCACGGCCAGTAACTCAGCTTGCATGATGCCGCCGGCGGTTTCCTCATCGTAAGCCAGAAGGCGGCGAACTTCGCGAGAATCCTCGGCGTCAATGGAGGCAAGTACCTCCTCGGCCACCTCTTCCGGGACACTGGCGAGAAGGTCTGCGGCATCGTCAGAGTCCAATTCGTCAACGATTTCACCAAGTCGTTGGTGGGACAGATCGGCAAGAATTTGATCTTGTGAAAACTCCGAGAGTTCAGCGATTACCTCTGAAGCCGTATCAATATCCAGTTCCCGGAATAGCTTTTTCTTCTCATGCTCATCCAGAGCCTCGAACAAATCTGCAATGTCGGCGGGATGAAGGTCAGCCAACAATTCCACCGCCTCAACCAGTCGATTCTGGTTCAGCTCTGCCTGCAACAATGAGAGAGTGTCGCTGCGTTTCTTGGTCATGGTCTTTTAACCGGCTCTCGCAGTTCAATATCTTTTGGAAGGAACAAGGATGGATCAGGCAGTTTCAAGAAAACTACCTGACCTGTTTCACCCAACCGTTTGAGAGGTTTATTATTCAGGTAGAGTTGGATACCACCGGCGTTGCCAATGAGGAGTCTGTAACTTGATCTCGCCCGCCATGTTAACCGTTCACCTGGCTGAAGCAGGTATTCATTCTCCCCAGTCTCATCGGTGCTAATACGGAGCCAGGTGGTCTCAGCTGCTTCGGCCCTGAGCAGGTATGGGGCCTGGGCAGGTGAAGATATTCCCTCTTCCTGTGGTGATTCAACCGAGGGATAAACACTGTTTTCAGCAATTGCGGACACTTCTGCACCAGTGGAAACAGCAGGTGCAGTTTGACCACCAAATTCAGAGCTGTCAGATTCTGCTCCAGTCATCAACTCTGTCTGAGTCCTCCTGGAACTCTGAGCTGACTTTGCTTGGTTGATGCCGGAGTCAGGCTCACTCTTGACCGCTCTCTGGTCCAGAGCAGGTGGGGAGACGAACGTTCCACGTGATGACGAGGGGGACTGCTGTCTTACAGTGCTGGGGCGGTACCAAAAAAAGATCAAACCTGTTGCCAGGATAAGGGAGATGACAAGAACAAGCAGTCTTTTATGAAGGGAGGGGGGCTGTAGTCGTTGATGAAATTTCTCGATCCCTTCCTGATGGTCTCCGGCCTCCTCAATCAGATTCTGATATTCAACAATTATCTCTTCCGGATCCAGACCAATCTTCTCTGCATAAGCTTTCAGAAATCCCTTAACGAGGACTGGGGCGGGGAGTTGTTCACGGTTCCCCTGCTCAATGGCGCGCAGCATGTCCATACTGATTCTGGTATCGGCGGAAATCTGCTCCAAGGTTATTCCTCGTGCTTGTCGTTCTGCTCTCAGAAATTCACCGAGGCTTTTCATGAGAACGCTTCCAGTTGAAGTTGAGCCCCACATTGCTCTTGGGGCTAGGGGTAGATGCGCTGTAACATTCTTGGAAACGGGATAGCTTCGCGCAAATGTTTGATGCCGCAAATCCAGGCTACAGTGCGCTCAATTCCAAGACCAAAGCCTGAGTGCGGCACCGAGCCATAGCGTCTTAGATCAAGATACCACTCGAAGGGCTCTCGGGGTAGATCATGCTGTGCCAGTCTCTGCACAAGCTCGTTGTAGTCATCTTCTCTCTGAGAACCGCCAATAATCTCTCCGTAACCCTCAGGCGCCAACACATCAACACAGAGAGCGAGCTCAGGCTTATCTGGATCACTTTTCATATAAAAAGCTTTGGTTTGCAGTGGGTAATGAGTAATCATTACTGGGCGATCAAACAGTTCTGAGATGAGAGTATCCTCGGTGGCCCCAAAATCATCACCCCATTCGTGATTAATGCCGTTTTGTCGTAAGAGATCCAGGGCTTCATCGTATCTCATTCGAGGGAAGGGAGGCTGCACCGACTCGAGTTTGCTTCGCTCACGCCCCAAAATCTTAAGTTCCTCGCTCTTGTGGGCTAAGACCGAATGGACCAAGTGGCTGACCAGTTGTTCTGCCAGCAAGAGAATATCCTCCAGCTCAGCGAAGGCCGCCTCTGGTTCTAGCATCCAGAACTCAGTAAGATGTCTGCGGGTTTTAGACTTTTCTGCCCGAAAAGTGGGGCCAAGGGTGTAAACTTTGCCAAAAGCCATAGCACCAGCTTCGGCATACAGTTGGCCGCTTTGAGATAGGTAGGCCTTTTCATCGTAAAAATAGTCGGTTTCAAAAAGGGTTGTGGTGCCTTCACAGGCAGCCGGAGTGAGGATAGGAGCATCGAAGAGGATGTATCCCTCTCGGTTCAGATACTCCCGAGCCGCTTCAATAACCTGGCTGCGGATTCGCAGAATTGCGTGTTGCTTAGCAGAACGAAGCCAGAGATGGCGATGGTCCAACAAAAATGCTGGACCGTGTTCTTTGGGGGTAATGGGATACTCTTCAGCCACCTGGACAACGGTAATATCGCTCACCTGCAGTTCGTGACCACCGGGAGATCTGGCGTCAGCGCGGACATTGCCGCTGACCACTATGGAGGACTCCTGGGTCAGGGTATCAGTGAGAGCAAAGGCAGCAGGGCTTACCTGGTTTTTTACCACCACAGCCTGGATGGTACCAGTTCCATCTCTAATGAGGAGAAAGCGTACCTTACCGCTGGAGCGTTTGCTGTAGAGCCAACCACGTATCGTCACCGTCTGATCAACAAACTGGCCAATAGTATCAACGGTGGTAGTTTGGAGCATTGAAACTCTCCGATCTAGCCCGGATGTTTCATGAATCACTTGCTGTGACCACGGATATGGCCGTCCTTCCTGGCGTCCTCGGGTGTCGGCCCCTGCGACGTACCGCTCAGGTACGGAAACCAACACCCTGCGGTTGCCAGGTGGCACGCCCATCTAATTCGCGCTCGCTCCGCTCCGCTCAGTCCCGCAAGCGGGTTCCCAGTTTCGTGGTCTCGCGACAGCAATTGAAGCTCCCTGCAGAAAGCTGCAGGGAATCTTCGAAATGTAAGGTGCTTAGAGCATTTTATTGTAGTTCGCTCGCTCACCCAAGTCCGCTCTTGCGGACTGGGGGTTGCGCTCGCTAGAGCATTTTCATGAAATATCCGGGCTAAGCGATAGGCTAAACCCTAAACCCAGAAACATTCCAGCGTTTGATCCTCACTGTCTTTGGATCTACGAGCCGGTCTCATCGACAATCCTGACATACGAACGTTCCCGCAAACTGCTCAACCATTCCCGGTATCTGAATTCAACTTCTCTTCTGTAG
>JASFGC010000183.1:0-7150 GCA_050123975.1 Syntrophobacterales bacterium
ATGCTGGGTGATGCCTCCTGCCTCTCCCTCTGTAACCTTGGTCTGGCGGACAGCGTCAAGCAGTGAAGTCTTGCCATGATCAACGTGTCCCATAATGGTTACCACCGGAGGCCGAGGCTTGAGGTCTCTCTCCTTATCCGGCACAGCCTCTAGGATTGCCGCCTCCTCAAAACCTGTTTTCTCGGCCTCATAATTAAATTCCGTCGCCACCAGGGACGCGGTGTCAAAATCAATCGCCTGGTTCACAGTGGCCATGAGGCCCAACTCCATGAGTTTTGCAATGACTTCTCTGGCCTTGACTCCCATGCTCTTGGCAAGATTGGCCACGGTTATGGCTTCCTCAAGTTTGACCTTTCGCTTGGCGGCTTTGGGTATGGTGATCTCAGTTTGCTTTATGTCTTTCGCAACTGCTCGCGCGGCCTTGCGGCCTTTCATCATCCGACCCGGTCCCCGGCGCTTGGCGTAAAGATCGTCCCCAGTGACCACCTCTTTGCGGCGACTCGGTAGCTTCCTGAGAGCCCGTTCTTCAGCATCTTCAGCTCGTGCCCGTTTCCCTTTTTTCCTCCTCGGTTTGCCGGGCTTCTTTCTCGGCTTTTCCTCTGGGTCTGGCGGGGGGGGCGCAGGCTCAACCACTTTCTCTACTGCTTCCATTGATTCTTCAATCTTGGGCTCTGCCTTCTTCGGTTCCGGAACATCTTCGGGCACCCGCTCAGGCAGCTTGATAATTTTGGCGGCAGCCTCTTTCTTGACTCGCTTCCGGGGTTTTTTAACCTTCTTTTCCTTTTCCTTTACTTTCTTCGCTGGTTTTTTCTTTTTCGCAACCTCGGCCTCCGGCTCAACTTCCTCTGGTTTTTCGGGCTCAACTTCTGGTGCTTCTCCCTCAACCACAACCGGTGGCACCTCCGCCTCGACTACCTCTTCAGCCGGTTCTTCCACGGGGGGTACTGCCTCTGCCGCCACTTCGACCTCCACCTCCTCCGGTGAAGGCGCAGCCTTCACAATTTTCCGCCTCCTGCGGATGACTCCTCGACGAACCCGCTTTTCCTCGATCAGCTGCTTTGATCGACCCGTCACTGTGTCACGAACCAGCTGGGCCTGTTCTTCATCTAAAGAGCTCATGTGCCCTTTGACCTGAATGCCCAGACTGTCGATCCGCTCCAGCAGATCCGTGTTGGGAATGTCTAGTTCTTTTGCTAGTTCGTACACCCTCAACTTCGCCATGCAACCCCCCGACTTCTATGAATATGCTATCTTGAAAACTTCATACGTGCACTCTTGAGTGCTTGCTCAAATCATTGCTCTTGCGTTTGGACGCTACACCTCTGGAGTGCCTCCGCCATGGTCAGGGCTGGATCCCAAGCTCCTTGGGGTAACGTTCGTCGAAACGCCTTCTCAAGGTAGGCCAGTTTGACTCGCGTCAGGCACTCTGGCCTCGGGCACACATAAGAGCCACGTCCTTGGCGCCGCTGCCTGTAATCTAGGCACACCTTGTTTTTTTCATCCAGCGCCAACCGAAGGAGTTCAACTTTAACTCTCTTGCTGCCGCAGACAATACAGGTTCGCCGCGGCTGTCTGCGCTCTGCCACTTTGGTCACAATTAGGCTTCGCCAGCTTCTTCAACCTCGCTGGCTTTCTCCTCTTTGGCCTTGGCTTTCTCCTCCTTGGCCTCAGGTTCCTCCTCTTCGGCCTTAGGTTCCTCCTCTTCGGCCTTAGGTTCCTCCTCTTCGGCCTTAGCCTCTTTCTCTTCAGCCGCAGCCTCTTCCTTTTTAGCCGCAGCCTCTTCTTCCTTGGCCTCAGCCTCTTCCTTCTTGGCCGCAGCCTCTTCCTTTTTAGCCGCGGCCTCTTCCTCCTTGGCCGCAGCCTCTTCCTCTTTGGCCTTAGCCTCCCTCTCCTTGCGCTCGACCTCGTAAATCTTGGCCGCTTCGATGAACTTCACGGCCTTCTGTTGACTGAGACCTGGAAGCGCCACCAATTCCTCCACCTGAGCGCTGGCCAACTCCTCGGCCGAGGCAAAACCAGCCTCGTACAAATTGTCGGCGGTGGCATCCCCAATACCTGGCAATGCCAGGAGGGATTCATAGCCCTCTTTCAGGGACTTCTGATATTTACTCTCGCTTTTAACATCAATGCGCCACTCGGCCAGTTTTGAAGCCAACCGCACGTTTTGCCCCCGCTTACCGATGGCCAGCGAAAGCTGGTCATCAGGAACGATGACCTCCATAAGCCGATTTGCCTGATCAATGACAACTTTGGAAATAACAGCAGGCGCCAGTGCATTTACTACGTACTTGGCAGGATCCGGGTTGTATTCGATGATGTCTATTTTCTCACCACGCAACTCTTGGACCACGCTTTGTACCCGGGATCCCTTCATGCCCACGCAGGCACCCACCGGATCGATGTCCGGATCTTTGGAAGTCACAGCTATCTTGGCCCTGCTGCCGGGTTCCCGAACCGCTGCCATGATGGTGACAATACCTTCAGCAATCTCGGGCACCTCTGCGGTGAAAAGGTTGGAGAGAAAATCAGGGTGGGTGCGGCTCAGGATGATCTGAGGTCCACGCGATTCTCTATTTACCTCCAGCACCAACGCCCTTATGCGATCGCCCCTTCGGTAAGTTTCTCTGGGCACCTGCTCCCGGTAGGGAACAACAGCCTCCGCTCGACCCAAGTTAACCGTAATACCCCCTCTATCCAAGCGCTGAACGATGCCGTTGATGACCTCGCCGGTCCGGTCTTTGTAGTCCTCGAAGATCATCTCCCGCTCTGCATCCTTCATTTTCTGGATGATGACCTGCTTGGCGGACTGAGCGGCAATACGACCAAAGGTATCGGTGTCCAGCTTGATTCCAAGGCTATCACCGATCTCACAGTCCGGATCCAGTTTCCGCCCTTCTTCCAGCGAAATTTCCAGGAGCGAATCCTCTACTTCGGCCACAACTTCTTTGAATTGAAAGGCCTCAATTTCCCCAAATTCATCATTGTAGGCTACTTCCAGATCAAGATCGTGGCCAAACCTCTTCCTGGCCGCAGACCGCATGGCCTCTTCCAAGGTAGTAATAAGGATTTCCCGCTCGATTCCCTTATCTCTGCTGACCTGCTCGATTATCCTCTTTAAATCCTGGATCATCTCCGCTGCTCTCCTTGTTTATTCATGCTATGCTAAATCTCATTTTTCCAGGCCCTAGAACTCATAGATCAAATTGGCCTTGGCAATGTCTTTTAGAGCTACCGAACAACGACCTTCTGGAGCCGCCACGATCACCGCTTCATCTTCAACTCCCTCGAGCTCTCCCACAATTTTTCTTCGACCATCTATGGGCGCAACGAGCCGGAGCCGCACCTTCTGTCCTGCAAAACGCGCAAAGTCCTCCTTTTTTCTGATACGCCGATTCAAGCCTGGCGAAGAGACCTCTAACACGTACGCCTGGGGTATTATATCCTTTACATCCAGAAGGTCTCCCAGTTCGCGGCTAATACTGGCGCAATCATCCAAGGTGACCCCGTCGTCCTTGTCGATAAACAACCTGAGCATCCAGCGGCGTCCCTCCCTGCGGTACTCAAGATCTACCAACTCCATACCCTCTGAAGTAACAAGGGTCTCCGCGAGTTGCTCTATCTGCTGTCTAACCTGTTTTTGGTTTTCTGTTTCCATATACAAAAAAAAGTGGGCTTACGCCCACTTCTCTTAGCAGACTAGATTATAACTAAGTTGACTACAAAAGTTAGCTTTTGAAGCAAGTAAGATTATAACCTAATAATCCACTAATCGAAGTAAGCTTCCTGCCGGTTACTCGGCACCAACCGGGCAGCTACCTCAAAAAGGGACCTGAACATCGGCCTGTCGCCGTGTTCCCTCCGAACATTCATCCAACTCAGTTGGAAGAATCAGTGGAGCGGGCAACGGGACTCGAACCCGCGACACCGAGCTTGGGAAGCTCGTACTCTACCAACTGAGCTATGCCCGCTCAAGCGTGTCGAAGTCTAATCAATAAGCTGTTTTTTGTCAACCATTTTCCCACTTTGCCTGTTTGTCTACTGCAGCAAAAAACAGGCCAACTCCTACGGGGCTCAACCATTGACACAATCAGGCCCGTATGATACCCAATTTCAGATCTTACAATTGTATGACCCCGGGTTCACCTGGAATAGTATAGCCCGAGAAGATAAAAGAAATCCCCCCAATCCCCCTTTACAAAAGGGGGGCTTTCAATGGGATTTCCCACAGGCAAACGATTATCTTCCCCCTTTTCTAAAGCGGCTCGACATGAGCTCGCCGAATGTGGGGCCCGAGGCCTGCCCGCCATCGCTCTCGCTCAGGCGAGGCGGGCGGGGGGATTTTGCTGCGCAGTCGTCGTCCCGAAGACCACCGCAGCATACTCAGCGTACAAGCAAAGCTAAACTATACCGCCAGCACAGCAGGTGGGTTTTGTAAATACTACGTAGGAGGTACATCCTTGTCTGAGAACTTCAGAAAATGGCAACCTTACGGGGCCGCCACTCTCGTTGGCAGTCTGCCGCACCAAGATCGGCAAAAAGCCATTGATTTGGTATTGCAGGAGATAAGTGAAATCCCCGCCTGGCCTCAGCTCTCTGTTTACACCAGTGAACAGATGATGGTGCAATATAACGAGGGGCTCCCCGGCCTAGAACGTAAGAATGACCGCATTTTGTTTGCCGTCTCCGATCCAGGCTTCGAAGAGGATTTGCTGGCATTCTATGAAGAATACCTGCCGGCTGCAAATGGCGAGCTCGCTCTGAATGAATCACGCTTCCGTTTCGGCGAAGACACGGGCAAGACGTTTTTCGCTTTTTTGGAACGTCTAGAACGACAGCAACACACAGCTACTGCAGTGAAGGGACAGATCACCGGACCTTTTACTCTCACAGCGGGTCTCAAAGACGAGAATGACCAGCTCGCCCTCTATGACCCGCGTCTTCGTGATGTGGTGGTTAAGACCCTGGCGCTCAATGCACAATGGCAGGTAGAACAACTCAGCCAGTTCTCACTTCCTGTGATTGTATTCATTGACGAACCAGCTTTGGCGGGCTTCGGGTCCTCTGCTTTTATCAGTGTTTCGGCTGAGGATATCACCACCATGCTTGATGAAGTTGTCAGTCATATTCATAAGGCTGGCGGTCTTGCCGGGGTTCATGTTTGCGCCAACACTGACTGGTCCCTGTTTTTTGACAGTTCTCTGGATGTGATCAACTTCGACGCCTATGGATATTTTGAACGCTTTGCCCTCTATCGCCAGGATCTTGTCTCGTATATCGAGCGAGGCGGCCTGGTGGCCTGGGGTATCGTTCCCACCCTGGATGTGGACAATCTCGAGCAAGAGAACACTGAATCCCTTGTCAGTCGCTGGCGTCAGCAGGTGGAGCAATTGGTCGGCGATGATCTGTCGCTGGAAACCATCTTTCGCCAGTCTATCATCACCCCCAGCTGCGGCTGCGGCACCTTGACCGAACCCCTGGCCGAACGAGTAGTGCAGCTTACCCGCCAGGTCTCGGAAGAATTGCGGCATAAAACAGGAATATAAAGGAAAAAAAGGTGTCAGGTTTCAGGTGTCAGAGGGGATATGTTTCTTTTTCCTGACACCTGACACCTGAACACTGAAACCTCAATACTTCAGTATTCCAAGACAGATTGGAATGTCTACTCACACCTTGGTACAGAGAAGAAGGTGCTGTGGATTGCGTTGACCGCGCTGTGCAGATCTTTGGTTCTCACCAGAAAATAGAGTGCTACTCTGGAGGGGCCAAATGAGATCATCTCCACATTGACATTACATCCCGCCACTGCTGCAAAGCAGCGAGCCGCAATGCCCTTGCGTTTGGCGAGACCCTCACCCACAATTGAGACCAGCGCCACATCATCAACTTTTTCCAAACGCCCATAGGACCTGGGCTTCAGAGATTTCAGAACCTCGCGTCCTGCTTCCAGATCATTATGTGCCAGTAAGAGGCTGATACAGGTTTGCGAAGTGACCACCGATTTGATATTTATCCCGCTTTCTGTGAGCCGACCAGCCACCTGGGCCAGAATCCCGGGGCGTGCTCCCACTCCTGAAGCGTGGATTTTAAGAATACCAATATCAGCGTCATAGGTGACGCTTTTGATCACGTTCTCGGGCCGGGGACTTTTTGCCGTGATTTGGCTCCCCGGTCCTTCCGGATCCAGGGTGTTCTTGATGGCAATATTGAGTTTGTTTCTCCTGAGGGGCTCCACGGTGCGGGGATGAAGAATCTTGGCGCCGAAGTAAGAGAGCTCTGCAGCTTCCTCGTACGAGAGAACCGGTATGAGTTGTGCTTCAGGCACGAACTTGGGATCGGCGCTCATGAAACCGTCCACATCCTTCCATATCTCCAGGGTCTCGGCTTTCATTGCCACCGCCACCACCGCGGCTGAATAGTCACTGCCGCCGCGGCCAAAGGTGGTGATGTCTCCCGTCTCACTTATGCCGAAGAAACCAGGAATAAAGAGAATCTTCCCCTCATCGAGCAGGGGCGTCAGGTTCTGCTGCAGATTGTTCGATGTTTTGCGCAGATTTGCGGTGGCATCGCCGAATTTGCCGTCGGTGTACAAGCCGATTTCTTCAGGCATGCGGTAGGTGGCATTGATACCCCGGCAGCGGAGGGCACTGGCAAACAACTCTACTGCGAAGCGCTCGCCATAACTACTTATCATGTCTCTCATTCTCGGTGTGATCTCCCGAGTGAAATTGAGACCGTAATACAGCCGGTCGAGCTCGCTCAGTGACTTGTCCAGCTCTCGGCCGAACACCTCGAGACCGTCACAGTTGGAGATCAGTTGGCGGGCAACCAGTGTGTGCTTGCTCCTCAAATCTCCAATGATCTCAGGGATGGCATTCTCATCAGCGAGAGCCGCAGACATCCCGTCGATGAGGGCGTCAGTAACCCCGTTCAGGGCAGAGAGCACAAAAATATTGCCCTGCCCCCGAGTAGCAATGAGATTAAAAATATGCTCGATGGTCTCTTTATCCTTCAGAGAGCCACCACCAATCTTTATTATTTTCATCTTTCCCCATCCATCAGAGTGGGGGACGTTGGTAGGTTTTGAAGGTTTTGAATTCAAGAGGATTCAATAGACTGATAGGGACGACAAAACCTTCAAAACCTACCAACG
>JASFGC010000184.1:0-7143 GCA_050123975.1 Syntrophobacterales bacterium
TCCCTGAGGCTTGGCATCTCATGTTGACAAAGGGCATGCAGTATATATCCTGCGTCAAGGGTAGGTTCAGTGGAACTGGCGACATCGAGCTCTATGGAGAGCCTCTAAGACTGTACGGGTAGTAACGATTGCAGATTTGAGATTTAAGATTGTAGATTTTAGAAACACTATGATGATTTCATAATACAAATCTGCATTCTGCAATCTTAAATCTGCAATGCAAATTGTCATCCACATGCTCTTTGATTACAATTCAATAGAAATGAGACTTCACGGGCGGGGATAAACCCCGCCCCTACTTTGCTAGCTTGATTTATTATCTATCATCTGTTGCTTTGAAGGATTTGCACCTATGACGATATCCTGGGACGGTGAAGCCGAGAAAATGTTGCGGCGGGTCCCTTTTTTTGTCCGCAAGCGGGTGCGAACAAAAGTGGAAGAGGAAGTTGCCGCTGCCGGCCGCAACCTTGTTACCAAAACAGATCTAGAGGAGAGCAAGCGGAAACATCTCAAGAGTCTGAGCGAGGACATCAAAGGCTACAGCCTCGACGCCTGCTTTGGCTCTAGTGGTTGCCACAATGCGGTAGTGGCCTCTGCCGACTTGGTTTCCAACCTGGAGAATCTTCTAGAAAAGGCAGATCTCCTTACCTTTCTCCGCTCTAGCCTGGGCGAAGGTCTGAAATTGCACCATCAACTCCGGGTAACCATTGCCGATTGTCCAAACTCCTGCTCTCAACCGCAGATAAAGGACATCGGCATTATTGGCCAGGCCGAGCTCAGTTGCGACCCCAGTGAGTGTATTGGCTGCGGTGAATGTGAGGTCGTCTGCGAGGAATCAGCCATACTATTAAATGACGGATTTCTGGTGTCCATAGATGAAGATCTCTGCGTTGAATGCGGTGCTTGTGCCCGGGCGTGCCCCAACAGTGCAATTGATATTTCTGCCAATACCTACAAAATCTTGGTGGGCGGGAAGCTTGGCCGCCACCCGCAACTCGCCCGCGAGCTTACTGGGAGTCTGGACGGTGATCGGGTTCTGGCTCTGGTTGTTGTGATAGTTGATTTCTTTAAGTCCAATGCAAAAAGCGGAGAGCGTTTGGGAGCACTTATTAACAGAGTAGGTTGGGAGGAGTTCGAGAAATCCGTGTTGGAAGTAAAGCGAAACTGATTCTTCACCCTTACCGGCAAATACGATTGGGATTGACGCGGAGATAGGGCGAAAGGGAGAGACGGCGATTTCAGGGGAGCAGAAACTTACACCTCCGTGTCGCCGCGTCGTCGCGTCTCCGTCTCCGTGGGTAGATGACAAATGGTCTGCAGCTACCAAACAGCCTCTCTCAAAGTTTGTTCCAGGGAAATCGGCTCGAGACCAAGAAGCTCATAGAAAGGTTTCTCGTCGCAGGTACTGCCCTCCAGCAACATGGTGATCTGATCTGTGGTCAGGGGGTATCCAGGAGCGTGCTGGAGCGCCGAAGTGGCTAGACGCAAGGGGAGGACCGGCATGTGAATTTTTACTATGGACTTACCCATGACCCGGGCCAGGGTATCTATGATTTCATCGAAAGTTACATTGTCAGGACCACCCACATCCAGCGTCTGCTCCTTGGCGGTTTCCGGGTCAAGGGCTTTCTCGAACCCTTGAGCTACTGTGGTAACGCTGACCGGCTGGAAACGGTACTGGCCATCCCCGATGATGGGAACTACATACTTCTTTACCATATCCCCGAACATCGTTATGGCGTCCCCACCCCTGCCGAAAATTAAAGACGGTCGAAAGATAGTGTAGTTCAGTCCGCTCTGGCGCACGAGCTCTTCAGCAGCGAATTTGGTAGTCAGATAGGGAGTGGGACCATCTTCCCGGGCCCCCAGGGCACTCATATGAAGGAGCTGCGGAACCTTTGCTTCCTTGGCTGCTTCGATGACATTGGCAGTGGCCTCAGTGTGCATCTTTTCAAAGGTAATGTCCTGACTGGGAAAGGCCCGGATGATGCCTACCAGATGGATGGCTGCATCGCATCCCAGCATTCCTTGAATCAAATCGGCAACTTCATCCACAGTGCCGGCTATGGTCTCCACATCATCAGGTCTTTTCAACTTATGCTCAGAGCCTGGTCTCACCAAAGCCCTTACCTGATGACCTTTTTGCACGAGTTCATGCAAGACATGGTTACCTACAAACCCTGTACTTCCTGTGACAAATACCTGCATGGCAAGCTCCTGTTTACTGGCAGCAAATTATATCAATCAGGAGGAGAAGAAGAGTGTAAGCTATGGATAATAGTCAGCTCTCGATCACTTGGATGAGCGACACATGCAGGCATATTATAACAAGCCCCAAGATTAGGCAAGAGAGACAAGGGGTCCTGGTAGCTAGAAAAGTAAAGAATCCGGACCCAAAGGACCCGGCTTTGAACTGCCTTCATGACGCAAAGCGCTAAGCGCAGAGCGCAAAGCGAAAAACTGTCAAAGTCACGACCCTCTATTTGTACGCTATGCGCCATGCGCTATGCCCTATGCGATCTGACCTGGCCCCAAGAACCAGGTTTTCGGTGTTGAAGAATTTTACAATGGTTGCTTGACGTCCCATGACAGCAGCCTTATGCTGTTGTTAACAGAACAAACTTAATTGAGGGATATTTCTTCTATGGTCATGCTGACTCTTGCCAAAGTAATGATCTTTGTTGTGCTTCTATTTTCTGTAATATTGCATGAGGTGGCCCATGGTTACACTGCGCTTCGTCTGGGAGATCCTACTGCGCGTGACGCCGGCCGCCTGAGCCTGAACCCGATCAAACACATTGACCCGTTCGGAACAGTGTTTTTGCCTCTGCTTCTCCACCTGGCTCAATCTCCCATACTGATAGGTTGGGCCAAACCGGTTCCGGTAAATCCCTTTTTGCTGAGAGAGCCAAGAAAAGCAATGATGCTGGTGGCTGCCTCTGGACCTCTCACCAATATCACGCTGGCCGTGCTCTTTGCTCTGGGACTTCGATACCTGCCAGCCTCTACGGTTCCATTGTTCGTCGACCTCCTGGTTTTTTCCTGCTACATAAATATTATTCTTGCGCTCTTCAACCTCTTGCCAGTGCCCCCTCTGGATGGCTCTAAGTTGTTAGCGGGAATTCTCCCTGCTCAACTGAGAGAATCCTACATGAGATTAGGGCGGTACGGCATCTTTATCGTCCTCCCCTTCGTCTATCTAGCCCTGAAATATGGGGTGCTCACAACAATCCTCGACGGTATATTTAATTTTTTAGTAAAGGCTTGATTGTTGGCGGGCACAGAGGCCCGCCCTACTGATTGATTCTCATGAACGCTAATGGACAGGCACAGAGGCCTGTCCCACCAAAATTCATTTTTCATATAAACACAGCTTAGGTGGGGCAGGCGTCTCTGCCTGCCAAAGGCAAGTGCAAACTAATGGTACCAAGGGGGCATCATGACAAGGAACAAATTTCTAAAAACCCCGGTGGGACAGGCCTCTGTGCCTGTCAAAACAGAAAAGAAGAAGGCATTGGTAAGGCAGGCGTCTCTGCCTGCTCTCAATGAAGAGCGCGTTTCAATCTATAGAAGAAAACTTCCTCATTGGAGGCAAGCCGGAGCCGTATATTTTGTTACTTGGCGACTTCATCCTTCACAACCTAAGCTGACTCCCGATGAACGGACTCTCGTAGTTGCATCATTGAAGAATTTTCATGAAGAACGCTATATACTATTTGCTCATGTTGTCATGGACAATCACGTTCATGTTCTCCTAAAACCCATCCATGAAAACGCTCTTCAATCCATATTGCACTCTTGGAAATCATTCACTGCTCTCCAAATTCAACGGCAATTTGGACGTCACGGAGCCATATGGCAGGATGAGTACTTCGATCGAATCGTACGGGATGAAGGTGAATTTCTGGAGAAAGCACAATACATCCTGAATAATCCACGGAAACGTTGGCCTGAGCTCGAGGAATATCCCTGGGTGGGATATTTCGATGATGCATCTGAATAACAGCTCCATTGGCGGGCACAGAGGCCCGCCCTACTGATTGATTCTCATGAACGCTAATGGACAGGCACAGAGGCCTGTCCCACCAGATCTTTTGTTTGAAGGCAAGAACCCTATTGGTGGGGCAGGCGTCTCTGCCTGCCCACAGTCCACATCGCAATGCCTTTATTTATGCTCTTTACATCGGGGGGTTGTGGCTACTTGACTGCAAGGTCCTATCCGTTTCAGCCAGTTGCCAAGGTTTTTGTGGAGTATTCTGGGTGGTCTGAACAAGGATTCCGTAGTAGGTTTTTATTCGATCAACATATCTGACAGGTTCGGTTCCTCTGGCATAGCCATGCGGTAGGTGGCGGTAATACTTTTTCTGACGCAGTAACGGCAGAATGGTGCTTATATCCTGCCAGCTATCTGGATCTTTCTCTAGTTTCTCGGCCAGCATTCTTGCGTCCTCAAGGTGCCCCCAACCGACATTGTAGGCGGCCAGAGCCATATATGTCCTATCCGGCTCGGGTACGTCATCGCCAATTCGTTTGTGTATCTGAGCCAAGTAACGGACACCACCTTCAATGGATTGGCGGGGATCTATCCTGCTTTTCACGCCGAGGGTTTTGGCGGTATCCTGAGTAAGCATCATCAAGCCCCTAACCCCGGTAAAACTCACCGCATTGGGGTCCCAGTGCGATTCTTGATAGGACTGCGCTGCTACAAGTCGCCAGTCCAGCCCATGCTTTTCTGCGGCCTTTTCGAAGTGTTCTCGATATCGCGGCAAACGATGGCGCACCCTGTTGTGATATTGCACCAGATCCACATAATCAAAAACCTCGAGATGCCCGTAATAGTGCTCTTTGAGACGCTGGAGCAATGCAGAGGTATCCGCCCGCGAGAACCACCTTTCAACGGCTGCCAAAAGATGCTTGTGCTGCGGATGCAGGGCCCACGCCAGGTGTTGGCCTTCCTCTATTGCAAAGTGAATTCTTAGCTGGGGATAATAACGCCGATTAATCGCAACGATGTTCGAATCAGCTATCGTAAGTGGTACTATGCCCCGCCATACCATCTCAAGGATTTCCTCGGTCTCGTACCCCGAAACCGGCATCCATGACAACCCTGGATATTCCTGTTTGAGCTGCCTGAGACGTTCCTCATATGAGGTGCCGGCATTGATCCATAGGGGATGACCGATGAGATCGTCCACATCATCAGGCATCGGTCCTCCCCGTCGCCCCACCACCTGCTGCTGGACTTCCATATAAGCAGGCCCGAATGCCACTTTTCGTCTTCGCTGCTCGGTGACGGTAAAGCCTGCGGTGATCAGGTCAGCATCACCGCGAAGGAGGGAGGGGATCATTTCTTTGAAATTGTGAGTGACAATACAGTTCAACTTCACACCCAGATGGTCAGCGAAGGCCTTGGCCAGCTCATATTCAAAACCCGCAAATCCCATGGGGCCCTCATAATAGCAGGTGGCATTGTTCCGGATGAGCACCCGAAGCTCGCCCCTGGCCTTTATAATCCCCAGTTCATTCTGCGGGGTAAGCTGCTTACAACCTGCCCCAGCCACCAGAGCGAGACAAAAAATGGTCAAGCTCGCCACTTTCATCCAGGTCACAGGAGTTTTTTTCTTATCGAACCGTACTATCACTGCCGTTTTTACTCACTCTTTTTTGCGCCAGAGATTGCTCCACAATGTCAGAGCAAAATTCGAGCCGAGTGCTGTTGCAAAGACTTGGCTTTGCCACCGGCCACACTATGTTATCGCGTTTTTGCCAGTAAGCACAAGGCTTACCGGGAAGCGAATATATCAGTTAATACATATTTCCGACTTGTCAAGAGCGCTAGCACTACCAGTTTGCGATTTTTCGTTTGGCCTCTACAGGTTACAATAAAAATGTATTAATTCATATATTTATGAGTCTGGGTGCCGGTCATCAATATGCCAAAGCGAGTCTACAATTGTATACCAAAAACGACCAACGACAACCCATAATTATTAACCACGGAGGCACTGAGAGCACAGAGGAGATTTTTTGGCCCGATCGGGAGACGGCGATCGGGCCAAAGATCGCAGCCCTTCGGGCACGATCTAGTAACCGGGTGCTTTCATGCTATTAGTTGGTGGCAGGCTAAAGAGCATTCGCCGCAGGCGGAGGCTCTTTTCCCTGGCCGTCGTCTCCCGGCCAGGGAAAAAACAACATCCTCTGTGTCCTCTGTGCCTCTGTGGTAATTTTTCAATCAGGTCCCCTTAGGCCGTCATAACGCGGAGTAAAGTAACGAATCATTTTACTACTTCACCAGCACAAGGCGAAGGTCCATGACATTGGTATTGGTCGGACCGGTGATCAGCAGGTCACCGAGGTGTTGAAAAAAATGGTATGAGTCGTTTTCTGCAAGGAACTCGCTTGGATTCAGTTTTTTCGCCAAGGCCCGTGCTACGGTGTCGCCATCCACCACTGCCCCGGCAGCGTCAGTGGGACCGTCTGTACCATCAGTACCACCGCAAAGCAGACAAACTCCCTGGAGTCCTTCAATTTCTAGAGCTGCCTCCAGTGCAAAGTGCTGATTTCGTCCACCTTTCCCTTGGCCTCGCACCACCACAGTTGTCTCGCCCCCAGAAATGAGGCAGGCAGGCGGACGCACCGGATGTCCGCTCATAACAATTTCTCTAGCGAGAGCCGCGTGAAAGCGAGCCGCCTCTGTTGTATCACCCTCGATCAAGGAAGAGAGGATGAGACTTGTATATCCGAGCTTTTCCGCTTGCTTTGCTGCAGCCTTCAAGGCTTGCATATTGGTTCCCACCAGGATAGATAAAGTCCGTGAAAATAGTGCTTCATCCGGTTTCGGTGTCTCCGGAATCCTTCCTTCTCTTCCTGCTTCCAGGTGAGATTTCACTGAGGCCGGCAACTTGTCGTGGAGAGCATAGCGATTTAAAACTTCATGACATTCCTGAAAGGTGGTGGGATCCCCCACAGTAGGTCCTGAAGCGATTACGTCCAATGGATCTCCAACAACATCAGAAAGGATGAGAGAGATCAGGGTAGCCGGATGCGCCAATCGTGCCAGTTGCCCACCTTTGACTTGGGACAGATGCTTGCGCACCGTGTTCATCTCCTGAATAGATACTCCCGACTTCAGAAGTAGGTTGG
>JASFGC010000185.1:0-7019 GCA_050123975.1 Syntrophobacterales bacterium
TGGGAATCTGCACCTTTTAGGAAAAGATTATTAGTGGATTTGGGTATTGAGGAATTGAGGAATTCGTGAGCGCGTCGATTCGTCAAATCGTTATGTTGTTCAATCCGTCAAATCTTTCAGCTGTATTTCTCTCTGCTCTATGCCCTCTGCTCTATGCCCTCTGCCCTATGCCTTCTCATATCTCACATCTCACATCTCAGTTCTATTGACATCTCCAGGGAAAACCTCTAGATTCTGCTTTGACTCGTCTTTCTCCGTGCCTGGGTGATGGAACTGGTAGACATAAGGGACTTAAAATCCCTTGCAGCCATGCTGCGTGGGGGTTCGACTCCCCCCCCAGGCACCAATCACATCACCATCCTGAGCCCAGCCGGACCTTATACAGTGCCACACCTCTAGCCCGTTTTGTCGCGACAGAGGCATACAATAGTAAATTACTGTGCACTGCCGCTCTTTAAAAGTGGCTCTGCTTCCTGCTTGAGTGTTGGCTTAATATTCTGGTTCAGGCGGAATAAGTTGTTCGGGTCCCACTTATTCTTGACGTCCACGAGGCGATTCCAGACTTCGGGCGTGTAGGCCTCCTTGGCCCGATACTCTTCCATATCGCTGATAAAGTTTACGTAGACACCCTGGGCGTATTCTCGGGTAGAACTGTGAAAATCGCTGGCCCAAGCAAGGCATCTGTCGTCGTCCGAGGCTTTCCTCCATCGTGTGTGAATGTTCAGGACGAAAGGTGTCTTGCGGTGGGCAAACGCCGTTTCGTGTTCTGGTACCCGGCTTGGAGCACCCTCCATGTGCGGAATGAACACCTCACATTCGTCGGTCGGCATCTTCCCGGCGAACTCGATAATCGTGTCGATGCAACCATCGGAGAGTTCCTCGAGGTGATGCGACTTCCAGTAGTTCCGAGCGCCGTGATCCACAAGCCCATCGAAACCGGACTGCCAGCTCACCCACGAGTTCATGCCAATGGCCTCAGCATGAGATTCTGTGATCTCGCGAATCGGCTTGAGGAGCTTGTCACCGTCCGGTTGCCCGCCGAGCCACACGAAAGGGACCACCACTACCATCTTCCCATGCACGTCCTTCGGCAAGAAAGGGAGCGGGGGAGCGTGACGCACCACCACCCACACAGTCATCTCATCCGGTAGCTTCCGGACGTATTCACTATGGAACTGCATATACTCCTTAGCGTCCTCGAACTTCTTGACGACCAGGCCCGAATAAACTTCGGTGCCTATTTCTGCGCACTTGAACTCGAATGAAGTGACAATACCGAAGTTGCCACCGCCTCCGCGAACTCCCCAGAAAAGGTCCGGATTCTCCTCAGCGCTGGCTGTGACCAGCTTACCGTCTGCTGTGACGATCTCGGCCGAGATTAGATTGTCGACAGAAAGGCCATACGTGCGGCTTATCCAACCAAACCCTCCACCCAAGGCCAGGCCGCCTACGCCTGTGTGGGAAACGATACCAGCTGAAACCGCTAAACCGTGGAGCTGGGTCTCGTGGTCAACGTCACCCAACAGTGCACCTCCGTCCACGCGCGCCATCTTATTCCGCTTATCCACGTTGACTCTTCGCATGAGTGACAAATCAATCATCATGCCATCATCGCACGCAGCAGTGCCAGCCACGTTGTGGCCGCCGCCTTTCACTGAGATGAGCAGATTTTTTTTCCGGGCGAAGTTCACGGCGTTGATGACGTCGCTCGTGCTCACACAGCGCACAATGACCGCCGGTTTCCTATCAAAGGTGCCGTTCCAGACCGTGCGGGCGTCATCGTAGCCTTCGTCGTTGGGCTGGATAAGCTCGCCCCGAAGGCTCGCCTTGAACTCCTCTATAGTAGTTGCATCAAGCATGGTATCCTCCTTGGAGTCTTGCTATGACTCTACTTTTGGCGCAATTATGTGCGCAGCTCGTTCCAGAAGAGTAACTCTAGTTGAACCGTTTTCAATACGAAAAACCACCATTTCTGTAGGAATTATTTTACTTTGAGAATCACGGTAGCATCTGTTGATGGCTGGGCGGGGACAAAGAAACTGAGGAATTATGGCCAAGTTTTTGCATGATCACATGCTCTATCAGGTTTCGTAATAGGCTTCTAGATGATATGGAGCTGCTGAGAGGCAGAGAGGGGCATAGACTGCCACATTTGGTCAACTTACAGAGAGGTTCAGGAGACCCTGCTTACTGGCTGAAACATCTGGGCCAGCTACCGGCGAATGATGAACTCAGGAAAGTTCACAGCCTTCACAAGAAAAACCCTGCTGAAACCGCAAGAGCTAGTTGCCCCTTCTCACCGGTTTCGGCACCGTCGCACCCTTTCAAGGCAGTGAACTACAGATAACCGCCAGAAATTCGGTTGAAAGAGATGTGAAAGGAGACAGTGGCGTGGAGACGTTCGAGGTTGGCGAGCAGAGGCGTTTGTCATTCAGGATAAAAGTTGAGTGGCCTGTCACGCTGGAAACAAAAAGGGGATTGGTGGAGGGAAAAACAAGGGACATAAGTGCTGGGGGTGCTCATATACGGTGCACAGAGCATTTAGAGTTAAATGAACCAGTCTTTATGACCATCAAGGCCCCCAATATAGAGCCCATGAAAGTGGCCGCAATCGTGATATGGTCAAATAATAAAAATGACTCCAACCGGCCGCGTGTTATCGGGGTTAAATTCACTGAAATATCACTGGCAGACCTAAAATATCTGGAGAAGGTTGCCCTGGAGGAATTCAAGGCCAAGCTGCCCCAGTCATGAATAGTTGCTTTTCTCTATAACTTCAACAACTCTCTAGGTGCGATGACCTGCCTCTTTGAAGATCTAACAAGCCTGACGTCTGCAACGTTAGGATTTAGTCACTTGCTACGCACTCTTCGTAATGCATGAGAAAACAGCGAAGGATGTCGGTTTCCGTCAGCAGGCCCACCAGACGATCACCCTCAACCACCGGCAAGCAGCCGATCTTTTTCTCCAACATAATCCTCCCCGCCTCCTGGACATCCGTATCCGGCCCCACGGTGATTACTTCCTTTACCATGGCATCCTTTATGGCAACGGATTTGAGATGCTCTCGCGTTTCAGCATAATCATGGCCCATCACTGAAGCCAGAGAGGCCTTAAACAGGTCGCGTTGGCTGATAATCCCTACCAGACGCTCTCCCTCTACAATGGGCAGATGCCGAATGCGTGCGAGATTCATAATGTCACTGGCCAAAGACAACTCTTCTTCAACGTGCAAGGTTACCAATTCCGTTACCATGATGTTTCGAACATTCATCTGAGCCCCCTCGCAGGCTTGTTAGGTAAATCCTGATAGAACTTTCCTGGCAGTCTCGAAAAAACTCTTCTTATCTATCCTATCATAACTACTGCAATAGCCGTTCCACTGTCAATTGAGATTTAGCTCATTGCCCTGAACAGTGAGCGTTATGGTAAGCAGTAAGCAGTAAGCGGCAAAAGATATTATACGTTATACGTTATACGTTATACGTTACACGTTGCTTTCATTCTGACCTCTGACCTCTGACTTCTGACCTCTAATTTTTTCTCGCCGCGTCTCCGTGTCACCGTTTCTCCGCGTCGTTCCTCTCCCCTTCGTGCCTAGTGCGAATAGCTGCCTCCTGCCTGCTACCTCCTTCCCTTCCCTTTCTCGCCTTTCCCGCCTTTCTCGCTTTATCTCTATGCTCTATGCCCGCTGCCCGCTGCTAGCTGCCTGCTCTCCTCGGTATTTCCCCATGCTCCATGCCCTATGCCTCGTTGTTTACTTCAACCAACGGAGAGTATATAGTAGGTGCAAAGAAGGAGAAATGTAGCTATGGAAAACGGTAAGTATCGCCATACAGTTAGAGAGCTCTATGATTTTATCCAATCACGTCTCTATTTTAACCGTCCTGATATCAAGGCGGGGGGAGAGGAATTCAATTCTACCCTCCTCTTCACCCTCCTAACAGCTCTAACAGGGGGTAAGGCCCTTATCATCGGTGAACCAGGTCTGGGTAAAACCACCGCTGCTGAATATGTTGGCTCCTTGCTGTACCAACTGCCGGTAGGTACCGTCTGGGCCAGTGAGGTTGGCGGACACCCCGAACAGACAGAGGAGAAAATTATTGGTAGACCCGATCTCGGCAAACTGAACCAGGGGCAGGAAGAAGTAGTCTGGTCTCACTTTGTCCAGCTTCCGGTGAAAATCGTGGATGAGATCAACCGGCTGCCGGAGACCAAACAGAGCATGATCCTGGATGGGGTGGACCGGGGCAATTGGGAATATCTCAACGAGATGATTCGCAACAATGAATACTGCCTTTTTGCCACGGCCAACTATCAGGACCAGGGAACCAATACCATCATTGCCCCATTACTGGACCGCTTTGATGTCATGGTCGAGTCTCGTCATCCTGGTCCCAGTTATGCTTTCTCGATCAGCCAGCGACAGGAAAAGGAGGAACTGCTGCGCTATCCTGATCTGGAGCAAGAACTCCAGGAGGCCTTAAAAAAACGTTCTTCAGCTGAAAAGAAAAACTCCCAAATCGCTGCCATTGCCGAGGCATTCGGGGCCCACCTCCAAGAATCATTGCAGCTCCCAACCCTGGATCATACAAGTCGAATAAAGGTTCGGGAACAAATCGCTTCCTTAGCCCTGGAACAGGACGCAAATGCCTATGCGAGAATGCTGCTGGCTGAACTCTCCTTTTGCGACCGACACGGGCAGAAAAGATCTAATGAAGTGTGCGAAGAGGGCTGTCACTACACCGGCTATCTTTGCCACCGGCTGCGTAATTGCGCCTCCAACCGTTTGCCTGTGTCTTTGTCAAACTACGCCAAAGCCCTGGCCTGGTTTACTGAGGCGTCTACAGTGGGAATCGAAGAGATACGTGCAGTTGGCCCCTATTGTCTGGCCCACAGGGCACAGTGGACAGATACGCACCTTTCCCTGTTGCAAAAAGACCGGCGCAATGACCCTCTGCAAATCCACCTGGCCCGGGAAGCCATCAACGAAGTCTTCCAGCGCTACAGCGAGCAGGCTGAACACGTGAAGGAGGCGCTGGCCACCGCCTATCGCATCTTTCAAGGAGAAGCCCTGGAGCCTGTTGCTGGAGACCATCCGATTTATGTTGAGATCCGAAAAGATCTAAACCTGGAGGAGTAAGTGTTTAATCCGTTTGAGGATTTTAAAGAGTTTCTTTCTAAGGCTAGAACTCTACCCCTGGACCGACTGTCAGCCGCCCATGATCAGATCATGGCTGAATTGACCGCGGGTTATGGCAAATTAGTAGAGCAGGAACTGAAGAGCCTTGTTTGGTTCGTGGAACATAACCGGGTGATCGAGGCCTATAAAACAGCCTCGGAAGTGATAAAGGACTTGAGCTACGATGCCCAGAGCATCGAGGATTTCTGTTACGTGTTGGACAGCGGCGTTGACATCCCTTATCTCATTTCCGGGCCGGCGGGAATATACGTCGCTTCCCTGTGTAATCACGTTGCCGAAGATGAAATCGTACTGCGGCTCGGCGAGATGAAAAGAACCTTACATTTTCTCGGCTATCGACTCCCCTATGGCAAGTCCCTCCGCATCGAAGGCGATACGGGTAACTTCACCGGCTCTGCTCTTCAGGGCGGTGATATTACCGTGACCGGTGCCTCAGGTGACTGGACCGGAGCCGGGATGACAGAAGGAAAGATTTCCATCCATAAGAACTGTGGCCGCAATACCGGCGAATGGATGCAGGGGGGAGAAATTTGGGTTGAAAACCGTATCCGAGGGCTTGGCCGAATAACGTCCGGCCAAATCTATCAAGCTGGAGAGCCAGTGGTGGATAGCTTGATGGCCTGATGGCAGAGGACATAGTAGATTTCGGATTTGGGATTGCGGATTGCGGATTGAGAAAGAACTAATTCGAGTTTCCAGCTGATCGCTGACGGCTGCAAGCTGATGGCGCAACTAGACCGGTTAAACAGACCTTCGACATAGAGCAGATAGACTGGTCATGGCACAGAGAGACAAGCAGAATAACCCTGAACTGGCCAAAGACCTCGAGGAATTGCTGAAACGGATTTGGCCCGAGGTTCGTCGTCGACATCTCTACCCTGAGATTCCTCTTCCCCGGTTTGATAACAGCTCCTCGCCGGTGGCCATGGAAATCCGCAACAAGCAGATCATCCTAAATCTTGACTACATCAGAACCATGACCCGTTCGCTTCCAGCGGAAACCATTCTGGAGGCATTGCTGGATCATGGCGTCAGCCACTATACCTGCTGTCCCTGGGACCTTTCCACCCATCTACGCCTTTATGCCCGAGCCAAAGAAATCCTTGGTGATAGGGACCTTGCCCGCAAAGCCACAGACCTTTTCATGGACGTAGTAGCAGACACCCATGCGGTGAAAGAAAGGCAGAGTTCTTTGCCGGAGCTCTATAAAAGTGGTGCTCAAACCCCAATGGAAGAGGTGATCTTTGCACTCTACGAGAACATCTGGGGAGTGGATTTGGGCAGTAAAAAAGATCAGGAGACAGCAAAGCGTCTTGTCACCATTCCCTATTTAGACAAGCGGAGATGGATGCTGAGTCTGGCCCGCTTCATCCGCGGCATTCGTTTTTTGCTGGAGGATGACAATGGCAGTTTTCCGGACGAACAAACACGCATGGGTAAACATGGATTCCAGCAGTACGCTCCCGAGGAGATCGAACAAGCCTTGCGGGAGTTTGCCAGAGAGGCCGGCTCACCAGAACAATTTGCAGAAGTCTTCGATGATCTTCAGAGTGAGCTTAAGATGCCCATACAACATACTTCCGAGGGCATGGGGCACGGTGCGGGAAATCCGGTTGACGCAAACCAAGTTTATTACATGAAGTTGGCTGAAAACTATGCCTTGCCCCTTCTGAAGATGCCGATGAAGGGCTCAGGATACCTCCATCCCCACTCCCATCGACCATGGGAGGTCTGCCAGCCCTTTCAAGACTTGGATCCATGGAGCAGCTTCGGAAAGTTTCTTCCCGGGATAACCCAAATCTGGGAAAGACGAGAG
>JASFGC010000186.1:0-7018 GCA_050123975.1 Syntrophobacterales bacterium
CAGCCAATCTGGTGATGAAAGAAATCTGCTTATCGGGTAGGTCCACGCTGACTACCTTTTCCTTGGCCTCCAGTACGTGCCGAGCAAGAGCTCTTTCCTTATCAGCCCACTTCTCGGCAAAAGCCCTGGGTGCCTCCTCGAAGGCCAGGCGCCTGGTAACCACCAAGCCTCGGGCTTCTTCATCTCTGATTCCCTGAACTGCAGCGCAGAGGGCAAAGCGGTCCTGCAACTGAGGCCGTAGTTCACCCTCATCCGGGTTCATGGTGCCCACCAAAATGAAGTTACTTGGATGGCTATAAGATATGCCCTCCCGCTCCACCACATTGACTCCCATGGCTGCCGCGTCCAGCAAGATATCAACCAGATGGTCGGGAAGGAGATTCACTTCATCCACGTAGAGGAATCCGCGGTGGGCCCTGGCCAGGAGTCCAGGCTCAAATGATTTTTCACCTTGGCGCACCGCTTGCTCTATGTTCAAGGTCCCCAGCACCATCTCCTCAGTGGCTCCCAGTGGAAGGTCCACAACCCGCATTGGTTCCTGGACCTCTGCCAAGGACTCTCCCTGATGAGAACGCTCCAGACACTCGTGGCACATCAGGGCTTCATCTGCCGGATCACAGCGGAAAGAACAACCAGCAACCACGGATATCGGAGGCAGGAGACTGGCGAGGGCTCGCACCGCAGTGGATTTTCCGGTGCCACGCTCTCCCCGGATGAGAACACCGCCAATGTCAGGATTGATCAGGCTCAGGACCAAAGCCTGCTTCATCTCTTCCTGACCGACGATGGCAGTGAATGGAAATACAGGTGTAGAAAGTTCCATGGCAGATCTTTTTAGCAAATTATTTTGCCACGACAAAGGTTTTTTTGACCGTAGCAATCAGTAAACTATACAAAATTGGAATAACAATGACGTCAGTTGTCCGTCGTCCGTTGTCCGTAGCGAAGGGAAGATGACTTTAGTGCAACGGACCACTGACCACTGACAACGGACGAACAAGATAATCTCGCCAAACTCAGAAACTTTGTTTAGTTCTTTGTACACGTTCAGTGCCCTACTAGAGTGCTCCAATAAGTCGGGCGATGACAATCCGCATCACCTCCGAGGTGCCTTCACCAATCTCCAGGAGCTTCTGGTCCCGATAAAACCGCTCCACATCATATTCTTTCATAAGTCCATAGCCGCCGTGCAATTGCACTGCATGATTGGCGCAGCGGCTCATCATTTCGGAACAGTAGAGCTTAGCCATGGCAGCCTCTTTAGCGAATGGCTTGCCGCTGTCTTTGAGCCAGCAGGCCTTGTAAAGTGAGAGCCTGGCCAATTCTATCTCAGTGGCCATATCCGCAAGTTTGAAGGCATTGGCCTGAAACTGGGAGATCGGCCGGTTGAACTGTACTCGCTCCTTGGCATACTGCAGCGCCCGGTCGTAGCAACCCTGAGCTCCGCCTAAACCCATGGCCGCTATGGAAAGCCGACCGCCATCGAGAGTCTTGAGCATCTGGTGAAATCCCTCACCCCGCTTGCCCAAGAGGTTATCTTTGGAGACCCGGCAATCCTCAAAATAGAGTTCGCTGGTGTTTGAAGCCCGCCAGACCATTTTCCCTTTCATTTCTCGGGCCTCGTAGCCGGGCACGCCATTCTCTACCAGAATACAGCTAAGTTCACTCTTGCCATCTTCCCGGATTCCGGTTTTTGCGAGAACAGTAACGCCAAGAGAGATTTCCGCTGAAGCATTGGTGATAAAGATTTTACTTCCATTAATGACCCATTCGTCTCCGTCCAAAACAGCGGTTGTCTGAGTATTTCCTGCATCCGAGCCAGCATTGGGCTCGGTGAGGCCAAAAGCCCATAGTGCTTCTCCGCTAGAGAGCTTTGGGAGATACTTCCGCTTCTGTTCTTCGGTGCCAAATTCATAAATTGGACTGCTTCCCAAGGAATTTGCTGCTGCCACTGTTGCTGCCTGGGAGCCATCTACTCGCGCGAGTTCCTCAACCGCGATGATATAGCCCAAGTAATCCAGTCCCTGGCCTCCGTAATCTTCCGGAACAACCATGCCAAAGAGCCCCAACTTGCCCATGGCCCTGGTCAGATCTAGAGAAAACTCCTCCCGCTCATCCAGACCCCGGGCCTGGGGTTGGATTTCTTTCAGGGCAAAATTGCGCACCGAGTTCCTCAGAATTTCATGTTCAGTTGCCAGACTGAAGTCCATGGCATCTCCTCAGGACAGCTAGCAGCGGGCAGAGAGCAGCAAACGATGAGCAAAAAACAATAGTGCTCAAAACCAGTACTCACAAGATACTCACTTCTACCAGCCTTTCAAATGGTATAACTCCTAGACCATAAGTCGAATGAATGACTGAACTGTCCTCATCGAGTCAACTGATACTATATAACTTCGAAAGAAAATCGGAAATTTCCCATGTAATTAAGAACGTTGACTGTACCCATTTGCGAGTTTTTTCTTGCAAAGCGCTATAGACCAGCTATGATGACATTATATCGTTCACCATGAACGAACAAGTTAAGCTCTGCCGTTTCCGGCACCTGAAAACTGGTGGAGAATACCAATGAGCCAACGTGACAATGATCAGCCAACACGAGATTCGTCTATTTCCGAGCCTTTCTATGGCCAGGACCCGCACGAGAGAGATTTCCTCGAAGGAATCAGCCTGAGCTCTGATCTTGACCTGGAGCCTAAAGAGCCAATCGCTGTAGGTGAAAGAATCAGAAAGCTACGTGAACTCAAAGGGCTCTCCCTCGGTGATGTATCTCAAAGAACAGGCATCTCTGAAGAAACCCTTCAGAGCATAGAAGTCGATGCCGTTGCACCCCCTTTAGGCACCCTGACCAAGCTGGCTCGTGCCCTGGAAATGAAAATGGGTTATTTGCTCACCGGAGGCGAGTCCCGACCGTTTGTGATCACGCGCAAGGACGAAAGAAAGCCGGTGAGTAGGCACGCCACCGAACAGCAAAGTAAATACGGCTATTCGTATCTATCCCTGTCACCAGGCATGCGAGACCGCAATATGGAACCATTCCTGGTGACCCTCTCCCCCACGGCAGAAGAGATGCCCGGTTCGGTTCATGAAGGTGAGGAGTTCATCTTCGTGCTGGAAGGCGAAATGGAAGTCACTATTGGTGAGCATCGGGATGTTCTTTATCCAGGAGACAGCATCTATTACCATTCCTCCATTCCTCACCTGGTCAAGTGTCACCAGAATAAACCAACTCGAATACTTGCCGTACTTTTTGCCGAAACGAAATAGCCAGCTATTTACTAGGAACTAGGCAGTAAGGACTAGGCACCAAAATAAACCGCCCAAGATATTCTTCAGTGTCTAGTGCCTAGTAATCACTCTAGAATTCCCGTGGGTTCCTTGGGAACCCTGCCGGTGTGTACCGTTTCAGAACGGAGTTGCCTACCGACTATTTTCTCCATCGCCCCGCCAATCTCCAGGACCCTATCCACATCCAACCCGGTATCGATGCCCATCTCGTCCATCATCACTACCATGTCTTCCATAGAGACCAAGCCAGTGATGGTTGGGTCCTTATAGTAATAAACACCTGTACCTGCAACTGGTACACCATCAACAAAATTGGCTGGCTGGCCGCCTGTTCCTCCTAGTGTACCTTCGAAATGGGTAATACCTGTCTGCAGTGCAGCAAGGACATTGGCCAGACCCCAACCTCGAATGGTATGAAAGTGGGCTACATGGAGGCTGGGATCAGGAAAAGCATCCAGGACCATACTATAGTAGTCGTAGACTTGGTTGGGCGGCGCAGAACCATCGTGGTCAGCGTGCTCGATATCGTCGGCGCCAATGTCTAGCCATCGACGGGTGAATTCGAGAGCCTTCTTGGTGTCAGTGGGCCCTTCTATGGGACAACCCCATATTGTGCTCACAGTTCCGCATGCCTTCAGGCCGTTGTCGTGAGCCAGCTGGATGTACTTCTCAGCCATCTTCCAATAATCTTTGAGCGACAGCCCAGAGTTCACCCGGTGATGCGACTCGCTGGTTGAAACCATGAAAAGTATTCGGTCCGGGCCAAAACCCTTCTGTCGTGATGCAATAGCCCGCTCCACCGCTCTTTCCCGAATGGTGATGGCGGTGGTTTCAACCTCTTGAATGTGATCGGCCACCAGCTTACTCGTATAGAGAGATTCCATGAGCTCATCAGCGTCAGCAAACTGCGGCATTCCCTTGGGGTTGCCAAAATTCGTAACTTCTATCCGCTTGAACCCCGCCAAGATCAATTGCTCTGCCAACCAGAGCTTGGCTCGCGTAGGAATGAATTTCTCCTCATGCTGCAGCCCATCGCGCACACTGATATCGCCTAGTACCACTTTAGAGGGGTAGTTCAGGCTCATACAGTTTCCTTTCTAGCCGTACTTGTGTTGTCCGTTGTCAGTCGAGCTCACTTCGTTCGCCGCATAGCGCAAAGCGCATAGCGGTTTTGCATTTGAGATTTTACGCTTTGCGCTATGCTCTATGCGCTATGCGATTTTATGCAACGGACTACGGACCACGGACAACTGACCAATAATCAAAAACGAAAATTGCCGAAAGTGCTCCCAGGAATTGGCTTCAGGAGGCTCACCTCAAGAGCGAGAGCCATGACCTGGCGAATCTCCCTCAGGTAAAGGACGCGGTCATTGAAAAGTCTCGCTCCGCAATAAAAGGGGTGGGCTTCCAGTTCGTATTTCTTCAACAGTTCGTCTCTAAAAGAAACGGACTCTTCTGCTGTCATTTCGTGGCCTTTCGATTTCCGCTTTCTCTGCTCAAGGCTCAGCAACACTTCAGCAGCAGAACGTCCTGACATCACAGAGGTTCTGGCCCGCATGGTGGAGAAAAGGAAATGAGGCCGATAGGCCCGGCCGCACATGCCATAGTTCGCCGCCCCATTATCGGGGCCTATTACCAACTGGAACCGCGGTACCTGAGCGTTTGAAACTGCACGCACCATGTCTGCGCCATATTTGCCTATGCCTCTTTGTTCCGCCTCGGAGCCCACCATATAGCCGGGTGAATTCTGAATAAACAAAAGAGGCATCCTTTCCAGGCTGCAGCGAATGATGAACTCTGTGGCCTTGCGCGCTGCCTCCACAAAAATTATGCCGGAATTGTTGGCGGCCACCACCCCCACGGGAATCCCTTTGATTCTGATCTTACCCGTGACAATGTTGTCGCCCCGACCCGGGGCATAGTCTCGCTTGTATTCCTGCAATCCTACTCCATCCGCGAAACAGTCAATAACCTTGCGCACGTCTATAGCCTGGTGGATTCCAGCGGGCAGCAACTCATAGATCTTTTCCTCATTCACGGCCGGAGGAACCTCCTCCCACCTCTGGGAATGAAGTCTTTGCTGGGGTTCCTGAGAAAGAATCTCTCGAACTTTTTGAATTCCTTCCAGTTGATCCCTGCACATATGATCAGCGCCACCTGATATGTGGGCATGGACCTCAGCACCCCCCAGAGCCTCGGCGTCGACCTCCTCCCCAATTGCAGCCTTTACCAGTGGCGGTCCACCCAGAAAAGAATAGGCTAGGTTTTCCACCATCGCCGCCTCATCGGCCATGAAAACAATATAGGCACCACCGGCAGTATTACCACCAGTGCTCAAGGTGATTTGCTTCAGCCCCATGGCTGACATGCGGGCCATATTGTAGAACATGGAGCCAAAGTGACCATCGTCAGGAAAAACATCAGCCTGCATGGGCAAGAAAGCTCCGCCGGAATCTGCAATGTAGACGCAATTAAGCCCACACTGTTCAGCGATGGCTTGAGCCCGCATGTGTTTCTTGAGGGTGATAGGAAAATAGGTCCCAGCCTTCACTCTGCTGTCGTTGGCAAAAATCATGCTCCAGTTGCCATGAATCTTGCCGAGACCAGTAACCAAACCAGCGCAGGGTACGTCCCTTACGCCACCGGGATAGTCCATGCCGAAACCGGCAATTATGCCAAGTTCAAAGAACTCGCTATCTGGATCAATGAGTGCTTGGATCAGTTCTCGGACTGGTCTCTTACCCTGCTCGGCCAAACGGGCATTGGCCTGCTCACCTCCAGGATTGATGGCCTGCTGGACACGCTGCGCCAGATGCTCTTCTTCCTTCAGCCAATGTTCTTTGTTCGTTTTTTCCTGAGTGGTGTGATCTGCGGCCATAGAATCACGTCCGATTTCCGTAGTCAGTCGTCCGTTGTTTGTTGTCCGTTGAGCTCACTTCGTTCGCTGCAGAGCGCATAGCGCATGGCGCATGGCGTAATAATAATAAGATGAAAACGCTATGCGCTTTGCTCTTTGCGCTATGCCGCTTCATTTATCGTCCCTTGTAAACCGGCTTTCGTTTCTCCTGGAAAGCCTTAAGCCCCTCAATGCGATCCTCTGTTGGAATACATGCCTCATAGGCACTGGCCTCAATTGCCAAACCGGTGTGAAGCTCTGCGTCGTTTCCTTTGTTGATGGCGAACTTGGCCTGAGCCAGAGCGACCGGGCCCGCCTCAGATATTTCCCCGCACAACTCTAAACAAACTTCCATGAGTTCGTCAGACTCGGCAAGCCGGTTCACCAGCCCTTTCGCCAAAGCCTCCTGAGCCGTAAGTTGTCTGCCGGTGTAGATCAGTTCCTTTGCCAGTGCGATTCCTACCAGCCGCGGCAAACGCTGGGTCCCTCCAGCTCCCGGGATAATGGCGAGTCGCGTTTCAGTCAGTCCCATGGTAGCATGGGCCACAGCTACTCTCAAATCACAGGCCAGTGCAAGCTCTGTGCCGCCACCTAGGGACACGCCATTGATTGCAGCCACTACTGGGAGCGGTAACTCCTCAATCTTGGTGAACAGCCTCCGAATTGCAGAGAGAAAACGACGCACTTCGCCATCGGACATGGCCAGACGTTCCTTGAGGTCAGCACCGGCACAAAAAGCCTTGTCACCAGCGCCAGTAATAATCAGCACTCGGAGGTCTTCTGAAAAACGAGCTTTGTCGATTGCACTTTCCAATTCTTGGATGAGTTTCGAAT